>JBKCGW010000338.1:0-6886 GCA_046303175.1 Flavobacteriales bacterium | reverse complement strand
ATATGTTGGGTTTGCACCAAAAGAACTCACTCCCCCATCTCCAAACGACCAGTTGCGTTGAGCAATGGCCGCCCCATTCCAACCGGTGGACTGATCGTTAAAAGTAACGTTGAGTCCGGTGCAACCATTGTCGGGACCGTTGATTGCAAATTGGGCTTCAGGCAAACCATATACAGAAATGGTAAGTTGGTCATTTACGGTACTGCCATTTACCAAGGCAGTGAATGCAACAGTATAATTGCCCGGATTGGAAAAAGTATGCGTTGGATTAGCTAGGTTCGAACTGGCACCATCACCAAAATTCCAATTGATACCTGTTGCTCCGGAATAATTACTCAAGAATAACACTTCCGTTAGCGGAGCACACCCCTCACTGGCCGATGCGGATATTTGCGCGAAACATGTTTGCAGGCCTAATGCAAGGCCAAAGAACAAAATCAGAGTTATTTTTATGTTGGTAAATAAGGCCAATTAAAAGAGGTTTATTCACAAGGCAACCCAAAATATTTAGGCAAGTCAACGGCAAATATGCGAAATACCTCCTTTCTATTTCCGATTAAACCAATAATTTTATTCTGAAAAAAAACACATCTTCGTTTATATAATTGCAGTATGAATCGCCTATTCATGTTCTCGGTTATCTCGTTGTTGCTGTTGTGCTTGCCTTTATGGTCTATTTCACAGCAGAAGGCAGGCTTTTGTGGCACCAAGACAGTACCCATCGAAAAAATAAGAGCCATGGGAATTCCCGGGTATTTTGGTTGTGATGTAATCAACAGAGTAGAACGTACTCTCCAAATTTCAGTGCATATCAGCGTAGATACTTCAGGTCAAACCAATATATCTCAGGGAACGCTTGACGGCGCTTTGGACCAGTTAAATCTTGATTTTGCTCCCTGCGGATTACAATTTCAATATTGTTTTCAAGAAATTATGCCCAACGACCGCTTCGACTCGTTGGATGTGTTTTCCTATCATAACGAAGAAGCTCAAATGACATCGATACATTTCGAACCCAATACCATCAATCTATATCTTGTGGATACAATCGGATTGGAGGGAATGCCCGATGTGGCAGGATATGCGGGTGGTATAGTGGTAATCGAAAAATCGTCGTATAGTTTTGGTTCCAAAGTCCAAGCACATGAATTCGGTCATTTTTTTGGACTACCCCATACGTTTGAAACGGCCTATGGAATGGAACTAGCAGATGGATCAAACTGCGATACAAGCGGTGATTTGATTTGCGACACTGAAGCCGATCCCGACCCGGAGGGGACTGCCAGCCCTTTGGATTGTTTTAATTACGCAGGAAGCGTTGTTCAGGACGCCAATGGTGATTGGTATTTACCTCCTACCGATAACATCATGAGTTATTATCCTTGCGGCTGCCGTTTTACGGTGCAGCAGTATAACCGAATGACTTGGGTCTACCTAAATGCGCTCAACTTCCTGTGGTGAACTATAGACTTATCATATCGATTCTTTTTGCAGTTGTTTTTCAGCAGCACGTTAACGCGCAGGATATTCACTTTTCTGTGTTTGATATGTCGCCACTAACCCTTAACCCGGCACATACGGGCAATATGCAGGGGGATCGTCGAATTTCGAATATCTACCGAAATCAGTGGAAGGCTTTAGGAAAACCGCTTGAAACGTTTGCCGCCGGATACGATCAACGTTTGTACTTCCTGCCGGGGAATATAGGAGCAGGCATTGTTTTTTTGAATGATAAGAGCGGCGGTATTGAATTGACTGAAAACAAAATTCTATTTTCCACAGCTGCGAAGTTTTACAAGGGAATCAATTCGCTTTCAGTTGGAGCACAATTTGGTTTTTGTACAAAGTTTCTATCGCTCAACGATGTGACTTTTCCTCAGCAATACAACCGCGATATCGGTCAATTCGATTTGCGTTTGTTCAATGGTGAGTACAATCCGGGACTGAAGGTGTCGTACTTCGATTTCAACGCCGGACTTCTTTTCAATCACCCCACAGAGAAGGGTGAATTACAAATTGGAGCTGCTGTATTTCACCTGAATCAGCCTGACGATTCCTTCATGGCAAATGGCGATGGTTTAAAAACGCGATACTCCATAAATACGAGGTACACGCAACGGTTGAGCGATAAATGGTATATACGTCCCTCTTTGTTGCTTATGACCCTTCAAAAGGCGCAGGATTTACTTTTTAATGCGCTTGCCGGAGTTGAGCTTTCGGATAACGATTTTGGCGTAAAGAGAACTTGGTTTGGAATGGCTGTGCGCACCGGAATCAATCGCAATGGAGATGCAGCCATTCCCATGGCAGGCCTCGAGTTCAATTTTATCGAAGTAGCAATGGCCTATGATGTGAATTTTTCTGAGTTGCAGGTAGCGACGAACAACCGCGGCGCCTTCGAAGTGAGTCTAATTTATACTGGTCGAAGTACAGCAATCGACCGCCGAATGATACCCTGCGAGCGCTATTGATGTTGAAATACTTTCTAGTCATATCCTTTTTCAGCATCGTCTTGAATTCCTACGCACAGGATGAGGACCTGGCCGCGATGAGAGCTCACACCCTCAAAAACCTTGGTAGAAATGCCGATCGTCTGCACGACACTTACTCGGCCATTCGCTATTACTCAGCCTACTTGGAAAAGCATTCCAACGATTTAAAAGCAATTCAACGACTTGCCCAGTTAGAGGAGTCGGCTCGCTATTATGCAGAAGCGAAGAAACATTTCGCGCTGCTCGACGAAAAGAATAGCAGTCAATTTGAAATGGCGCTTTACGACAAGGCACGTATGATGAAAATGGAAGGCGATTATGCTGCTGCAAAATTGGAGTTTAAGCGTTTCATGGATCGATATGGGAAGAAGATTGACAAGGAACTGAAAAAGCTGGTACTACAAGAATTGAATGGTTGCGATACTGCGTTGATGTGGATGAACAAACCCATCAACGTGAAAATCGAAAACATGGGCGATGAAGTGAATCATTCGCATATCGAGTTTTCACCACTGCCAACCGGTGAAAACACGCTCATTTTTGGAAGTTATCCGCCCGATGACAAAACGTATTACGATGTGCTGGAAGAAACCCCCAAGCGTAAATTCTACAATGCACATAAGGATGGTGAACGTTGGGTGTTGGACGGAGTGATGGAAGGACCTATAAACTTTCCGGATGCACATTCCGGTAATGGTACTTTTTCGCCCGATGGCAAACGGTTTTATTTCACCAAATGCAAGGAAAACTGGAAATTTGAAGTGGAATGTGAAATTTGGGTATGCTCCAAGAACTCCTCAGGATGGCAAACTCCGGTATTGCTCGGCAAGGAAGTCAATATGCCCGGCTACACTTCAACACACCCCACTGTGGGTTTCGACACCAAGCACAGAAAGGAAATACTCTACTTCTCGTCGAATCGACCGGAAGGGTATGGCGAAAACGACATTTGGTTTGTTGTGTATGATCCCAAAAAAAATGTCTATGGCGAAGCAAAAAATGCCGGAAAGAATCTTAATACGCCTCGAAATGAATTGACACCCTTCTATTTTGAAAAGGAACGAAAGCTTTATTTCTCAACCGATGGTCGCTCCGGGCTGGGCGGTTTGGACATTTATTCAGCTCGAGGTGAAATGAGAACCTGGGGACCAAGTAGTAACGTGGGGTATCCTATCAACACTTCCGTGGATGAGCTTTACTATGCTTTGAAGCCATCGGGCGAAAGCGGGTATTTTGTTTCAAATAGAAGCGGCGGACACAATGTGCTTCAATCTACATGTTGCGACGATTTGTATGAATTTGAAAAAACGAATCCTGTTTTTCTCGCTGTATCAGGTTCGGTGGCACAAATGAGTGGCAATGATTATATCAATGGAAAAGGCGATGAACTTCTCACTCCCATTACAGATGATATGCAGTTGTCAGAGTCGAGTATTGATGTATATATCTTGGAGGGCAATCAGGAGATATTGATGAAGAGCATGACCACCGATTCGCAAGGAAAATTTTTTATGGATTTGGAGGAGAACAAGGGATATAAGTTGGTAATTGGAAAAGAAGGTTACCTCAACAACATTGTCGAGTTTAATACCTATGCCAATAACAAGTCGGACACGTTGATTCGTAATGTTGGACTCGCGCCTATTCTATCGGGTTCTATAATTATAGAGAACATTGAGTACGAATTTGACTCAGCACAACTTACAGAGGAAGCACGAAGACGGATTGATAATGCACTGCTCAACGTGTTGATTGAAAATCCAGAGATTAAGGTTGAGATTGGTTCTCACACGGATAGTCGTGGAAGTGACGAATACAATCAGAAGCTATCGCAGCAGAGAGCACAAACGGTAGTAAGTTACCTAACGTCGAAGAAAATCGAAGAAAATCGTTTGATTGCTCGAGGTTATGGTGAGACGCAACCTATCGCTCCGAATCAACTTGCGGATGGAAGCGACAACGAAGCCGGACGGCAAAAGAACCGCAGAACGGAGTTCCGCATTGTAGGCAGGATCAATGTGGTAGTTAAAACGGATGATTGATTTCGAACCGTATTTCGCTTCACATTTCCGCAACATCATGAATTTGCCAAAAAGCACAAAAAGAGAGGGATCGCTGCAGCCTTCCGAAATACCTTGCGCCCCCAAACGAAGGATTCCCGCTTAACCGGCGTCCAAAGCAACAACCAGTAGTCCAC
The DNA here is from genome assembly GCA_046303175.1 of Flavobacteriales bacterium. Taxonomy (GTDB): domain Bacteria; phylum Bacteroidota; class Bacteroidia; order Flavobacteriales_D; family Sanyastnellaceae; genus JAIBBG01. Next base: position 2,197 of record JBKCGW010000338.1, on the reverse strand, counting down.
ACCCCCATTTATGCCCAAAGCAAACTATCGCCCCTCGCCCCTCGCCCTTCGCACATTTTACTTTACACTTCTCATTTTCCTCCTCCCCTTCTTCGCCTCCGCCCAATCCTTCACCATCAGCGGAACAGTGAAAGATGCGGCCAACGGTGAAGACCTCATCGGTGCTCTTATTGGCATTAGTGAGCAACCGGGCAAAGGAACTGCAACCAACAGTTACGGCTTTTACTCCCTCACGCTGCCTGCAGGTAATTACACGCTGGTATTTCAGTCGCTAGGGTATCAATCACGCACTGAAAATGTAGAATTGAAATCCAATGTTTCGCTCAAAATCGAATTGAGTTCCTCCGAACAGCAAATGTCCGAGGTGCAAATCACCGATGAGCGCACTAACGACAACGTGCGCAAAAACGAAATGAGCGTGATGAAGATCGACCCCAAAGCGGTGGAGTCAGTTCCCGTGCTTTTCGGTGAGCGCGACATCATCAAGATCTTTCAAATGACCCCCGGCGTGAAAAGCGCGGGTGAAGGCAACGCAGGATTTTTCGTTCGCGGTGGAAGTGCCGATCAGAACTTGGTACTCCTCGACGAGGCGCCGGTGTACAATGCCTCTCACCTACTCGGCTTCTTCTCTGTCTTCAACTCGGATGCCCTGAAGGACGTGACGCTTTATAAAGGCGGTATGCCGGCAGAATACGGTGGACGATCATCGTCGGTATTGGATATCAAAATGAAAGATGGTAATGCAAAGAAAATTGGCGCCCAAGGTGGTATCGGAATTATTGCATCGCGCCTCACAATAGAAGCACCGATTGTGAAGGACCGCGGTTCGTTTATCGTCTCGGGCCGTCGCACGTATGCCGATCTTTTCTTGAAACTATCGAAAGACTCGATTACAAAGGAGTCGAGCCTCTATTTCTATGACCTGAATATGAAGGCCAACTATCGCATCAACGATAAGAATCGCGTCTACCTCTCCGGGTATTTCGGTCGCGACAACTTTGGCCTCGGCGACATCTTCGGTTTCGACTGGGGTAATAAAACAGGGACTCTTCGCTTCAACCACATTTTCAACGACCGGCTCTTCTCCAACACATCGCTCATTTACAGTGACTACAGCTACAAGTTCACCTTTGTTCCGGACGGCAGCGAAATCAGGTTCTCCTCCTCCATTCAGGATGTGAATGTGAAGCAAGACTTTTCCTTCTTTCCCAATCCCAACCACAAAGTCAAGTTTGGGTTGAATGCTATTCACCACACGTTTGTGCCGGGAGAAATTACCAGCGACTTTGTTTCATTCAGTGACTTAAAGCTCACCAATAAATACGCCCTGGAAAGTGCTGTATATGTTCAAGATGACATGAGTATCAGCGAACGTGTGGGCTTGCAATACGGTTTGCGTTATTCCTTCTTCAATTACATGGGTGCCGGCAAAGCGTATACGTTTGATGACAATGGCAATTTGCTCACAACGCAGGAATACGATAAGTGGGAGACCATCCAAACGTATGGAGGCTTTGAGCCGCGCTTAGCCCTGCGTTATGACCTGAAGAAGAACAGCTCGGTGAAGGCATCCTACAACCGTTCATATCAATACCTCCACTTGCTTTCGAACTCTACCTCCTCTCAACCTACCGACATTTGGGTACCCAGCAGCAACAACATCAAGCCGCAAACCAGCGATCAGGTATCTATCGGTTACTTCCGCAACTTCAAGGATAACACGTATGAGTTGAGTGTGGAGACTTATTACAAGACCATGAGTAACGCCATTGACTACCGCAACGGCGCCAATCTCTTTTTCAACGACCAGGCCGAGGGTGAGTTGGTGTTTGGTAAAGGTCGAGCTTATGGTGCTGAGTTTCTCTTTCGCCGACAAACGGGTAAGCTCACTGGCTGGGTTAGCTATACGTGGTCGCGCTCCTTGCGCACCTTCGACGCCATCAACGATGGCAATGAGTTTCCTGCCAAGCAAGACCGCATTCACGATATAGCCATCGTAGCCATGTATAGTGTCAATGATCGCGTGAAGCTATCGGCCAACTGGATTTATTATACAGGTGCTGCCGTCACCTTCCCTTCGGGTAAGTATGAGATTGAAGGTATTACGGTGCCTCTTTACACCGAGCGCAATGGTTACCGCATGCCGGAATACCACCGATTGGACATTGGTGTTACTGTTGACGCGAAAACCAAAAAC
>JBKCGW010000337.1:0-6947 GCA_046303175.1 Flavobacteriales bacterium | reverse complement strand
TTCATCAACAATCAACTCAATAAAGAGGAAATGCGCAAAGTTGTAGACAGCGCCATTCTATACACCCTCGATTTCGATTTGCTCGCTCCACCGTATGAAAATCTGCAGCAAGTAACCGTGGAGGAGATTCAAAGTGTTACTACGAGCACCAACCTGGCTACAGGCAAACGCATGGGCTTCAGGTTTGGGTTGGATGAGGGGCATTTTTAGGGGCGAGTGGCGAGTGGCGAAAGAACTAGTTGAAAGTAAAATAGAATAGGAATTTAAATAAAAGGCCCACGTTGAATTTTCAACGTGGGCCTTTTTATTCGCCACTCGCCATTGGCCATTCGCCACTATTTGGCGATGATCAACTTCTCTTTGACAATCCCGAAATCATTTTGGCCGGCTACGATGTAACTGCCCGAGGCCAGATTGGTGAGCTTTAACTCAAAGTTGTTTGAATTGTTGAGGCTTATTTCTCGAACGAGTTGTCCGGCTTCATTTACCATGTAGAAAGTTCCTGCGTGCTTCGATTTAAATGTAACCTCTCCTTGTGAAGGGTTTGGGTAGATAATCATTTCAGCATCATTCTCCCACTCAAAAACCGCGTTTGGTAATACGGTAATGGTGATGCTGTTGCTGGTCACCGTTTGAACAGAACTGCAAGGCACCGTACCAACAATGCGGCATGTAATGGTTTGTCCGTTGCCTATGGTAGAAGTAGTGTAGGTGGATGCAGTAGCACCTGAGAGTACTAGTCCGTTGATGTACCACTGATAGGTAGGATTGCTGCCTGCATTGGTAGCGGTAGCAGTGAACGTAACTGATTGTCCGTCGGTGATGGTTTCTGATGTTGCAACGATTGTTATTTCCGGAGTGATTTCAGCTTGTGGTGTAACGGAAAATGCAGCACTGACAACCTCAGCGGGTGAGGCGCAGCTGAGAGAAGATGTTGCTGTACAAGTTACATTTTGTGCCGAGGTAAATGCGTAGACAAGGCTGTCGTTGTCGGTTCCTACCGCAGTGCCATCCACGAACCATTGGTAAGTGGGGGTATTACCCAAATGGCTACCATTTGCAACGAATACCGCTTCTTCTCCCTCGCAAATAACTTCTTGAGCCGAGGTGACTGAAACTTGTGGCTCCAATGAAGTGGCGATTTCCAACACACCTTCATTGGATGTTACCATTACACCTTCGAGTCCGGGCTCATTGGAAATCATCGTGCAGGTGATGATGTCACCGTTTTGTGGAGTTACAATTAAGGCATTGTCTTGATTCAAGTTGAGAGGATTTCCATTAATGTACCACTCATATTGCGGAGAATCTCCTCCATAAGCGGGAGTGGCAGTAAGGGTTATCGCCTCGTTAGCACAAATAGGATTGGCTGAACCTACCAGTTCAATGCTAACCGCTGCTGCAATGCAAGGTTCGATTTGATAAGAGAAGATACGAGTGCGCGCAGCGCTGAAACCGGTTTGCCCTCCCATATACTCACTGGTGCTCCAAATAGTAACACCATCGGGGTCCAAACAGCCATGTGCGTAGTCACCGTTACGATTCGTGCCGGTTTGCGAGCCGGCCCCTTCTACCACAATAACTTCCGTTATGGGCAATTCGCCCAAAGGGTCGCACGCACGACGGCCGGTGAAGTAGAGGCCCGGAAAAATGCTTGTAGTAGTGTTGGCCTTCATATAGCTCAATCCAATCGAGCCGTTGTCGTCCATGATGATGCTTCCCATCCAACGTGTGTCACTATCAGGCGTATAAATTCCTTCCTGATACATCGACCAAGTGCCTGTGTTTTGATCCTGACGAAGTTCGCACCACTTGATACTGCGTTGGCTGTTGCTGATTTTCACCGCCCAGTTGAGTACAACGGAATTGTAGCCTTCCCACGTTTTCCACTGTCCGCGATACATGCATATACCGCCAATACCATCGAGCTTTTGCGTTGTACCCGGTTGCGATACATCGTCCCAGTTACTGTTGTACGATCCATCGAAAGCTGCAGTGTTTACATTGTTGGCACTTGTAATTGTGGCAGTGGGAGTGTTGGTGGCCCAATTCACCGTCATGTTGTAAATATTCACGCGATCTTGATTGCCACCGCCCCAGCCATTGTCGGAATACGAGAAGATAGGACAGGGAGTGCCTGCAGGTGGCAGCACACCATCGGCAGCACAGCCTGTAACAGGCACGAAGAATCCTCCGCCATCCGGTGGATTGTATGAAGTAAACACGCTGCGTGCACCCGGTGTTCCGGCCAACATAGCATCACGCTCAAAAGCGAATACACGCTGTGTATTCGTATTGGCGGTCATATAGTAGCCATCTTGCCAAACACTGAATTTCAGATAGTCTGGAAATGCCGGTGATTCGAACGTGTAGGTATAATACGAACCGAGTGGATCGCCTGTGGTTGAAATGGCAATGTAAATTTCGTTATTGAAGAACGAACCGAATTGTGCAAGAAACCATCGATCGGCTGCTTTGTCGTACAATACAATCGGGTCGCCATTGTTCTGAGTATCCGGATTCCACAGCGTTCCCAGCGATTGTGCGGCACCCATGGTTGCTCCTGTTTCTTTATTGTAAACGCGGAACGTGGTTGCATTGATCATCTGAACATAGTGGTTCGGACCTGCTGCACCCGAGGGGTCGAAGGGACGACTACCTCCCGAAGATTGTCCTGCGAAATTCGCTCTGAGCTGCGCATCACGCGATTGTCCCATCTCTTTTTGGATGGTACTTTCATCATTAGAATAGGGTGCGCCATCCGCACCGGTGTATTCGAAGTATTGCGGCTGACGTGTCTTGCGGTCGCCCGATTCGCGGAGCTTCTCTTTTCCGTTTGTTTTTTCCGGCAAACCATTCAACTCACGCAGCGGACGTGTAACACGAAATGCTTTGGCTGTTACATAGCCTGAAGAAGGCTGGAAGTCTTGTGCCTGGATGGCAAGGTGTGAGCACAACAGGATCACAACCGATAGAATCGTTCTCATCATTGTCTAGGTTAATACGTAGAATTTGTGATGCCAAAGTAAATAGGCTTGCATGAATACAACTTCGGTGGAATCTTCTATTTTGCGTCTCAAATGACGACTCTATGAACAGAAGAAATTTTGTGAAAACATCGGCAATGGCCACAGCAGGCGGGCTTTTGGCTCCTTCACTATTAAACGCAAGTCCATTGTTTGTTGATAAAAAGGTGCGCATCGGAATGATTGCGGTGGGCTTTCGCGGTCAATCTCATATCGAAGAATTACTGAAGCGCTCCGATGTTGAGCTCGTTGCTTTTGCCGACCCCGATGTTCGCATGATGGCCGATGCGCAAGAAATCATGAAGAAATACAACCAGCAACCGGCTATTGAATATATCAATGGCGATTACGGCTATCGAGAGTTGCTGGCACGAAAGGATATCGATGCGGTGATTATATCATCGCCGTGGGAGTGGCACGCACGTCAGGGTTGCGATGCCATGCGTGCCGGAAAGATTGTCGGAATGGAAGTATGCGGTGCAATGACCTTGGGCGAATGTTGGGATTATGTGCGCACGTCGGAAGAAACAGGAGTTCCTATCATGATGCTCGAAAACGTTTGTTATCGTCGCGATGTGATGTCGGTGCTCAACATGGTGCGTCAGGGTATGTTTGGCGAAGTTGTTCACGCGCAAGGAGGTTACGAGCACGACTTGCGGGGTGTGTTGTTCAACGATGGTCAATCGGCTTACAACTCGGGAGTAGAGTTTGGAGCAAAGGGCTTTAGCGAAGCCAAGTGGCGTACTAACCACTATTTGAATCGAAACGGAGAACTTTATCCCACTCACGGACTGGGCCCGGTAGCAACTATGCTGAATATAAACCGAGGGAATCGCCTCATGCGTTTATCATCTTTTTCCAGCAAATCCAGCGGATTACACGACTACATCGTGAACCACGAGAAGGGTGGGGCTTCTCATCCCAATGCTTCGGTGCAATTCAAGCAGGGCGATGTAGTGACTACTCAAATTCAATGTGCCAACGGAGAAACGATTTTGCTCACGCACGATACGTCGCTTCAACGTCCTTACAATCTTGGCTTCCGCGTTCAAGGTACGCATGGCTTGTGGCAAGACTTCGGCTGGGGCGACCCCGACCAAGGTTTCATCTACTTCGAAAAGGAAATGAAACACAGTCATCGTTGGGAAAACTCAAAGGAGTGGATTGAGAAATATGATCACCCGCTTTGGAAGCGATTCTCAAAAGAAGCGGAATCAGCAGGACACGGAGGTATGGACTTTTTTGTATTGAATTCATTCATTGAATGTATCAAGCGAAAGGAGCCTTTCCCGCTGGATGTATACGACCTGGCAACTTGGTATGCAATCACACCTCTTTCGGAGCAATCTGTCGCACGCGATGGTGCTATGGTTGAAATACCCGATTTTACTTCAGACAAATGGAAGGAGCGAAGCCCGCTATTTGCTTTGAACGAAGATTATTGATCAGGCTTTCTTCTTGTTGGATGCGGCCGGCAGGTAATCATTGCCATAGCCGTAACCATATCCATAGCCGTAACCTCGCATTGCTTTGTATCGGTTGAGAACAATGCCTAGGCGAGGAAGCCTGCCACTCGTATGCAACGATTGAATAACATCCAATTGCGATTTGCGAATGAGTTTAGTATTGATGATGTACACAAAGCAGTCCATCAATGGTGCGATGTGGTATGCATCGGAAACAAGACCTATCGGCGCCGTGTCTACAACAATACAGTCGTAATTCTTTTTGAGTGTTTCAATGAGTTCCGCGAATCTTTTGCTCATTAGCATTTCGGACGGATTGGGAGGAACGGGGCCCGATGCAATCAAATCGAAATGGAAGCTTTCCTTTCCTTTCACGATCACCTCTTCGGGAGTCGATTGCGTTTTTGAGAGATAGTAGCTCAGTCCCTTCAAATCTTCGATGTTCAGATAGCTGGCCAGCTTGGGGTGGCGCAAATCGGTGCCGAGCAAGATGGTTTTCTTACCGGCGAATTGAAGCGATTCAGCAAGGTTGATAGAAAGAAACGACTTGCCTTCTTTACCAATGGAAGATGTAATACCAATGACTCTCGGACCTTCCTCGACACCGCTGCAGAGGTAGTCGATATTGGTACGCAACAATCGGAACGATTCAGAATTAATGGATCGATCCGTATTGCTGTAGATAAGATGGGTGTTCGATACTTTCATTTCCGGTATCTCACCTAAGTAAGGAACCGAGAGTTGATTCAAATCTTTCTTACTCTTCACTTTCGTGTTGAGTGATTCAATGAGATAGAGCAAAGCGATTGGCAGGAGCAAACCGAATAAACCGCTTATGCCGTAAATCACAGAATATTTCGGGCTGATTTTCTTTTTGTTGGAATACGCAGGATCGATTGTTTTCGCGTTGGATACCGTTACTGCAAGTGCGATGTTGGTTTCTTCGCGCTTTTGAAGCAGATACAAATAGAGCGACTCCTTGATTTGTTGTTGACGCTGAATGTCGCGGAATGCACGCTCAAACGTAGGCACATCTTGAATCTTGCTGTTGATGCCACGCGCATACTTTGATAGGCCATCGAGCTTTATTTTAAGTGTCTTCAGTGTATTCTCGAAACTCGACCGAAGGGATGCGCGTAATTTGCTTAGCTCGGGTTCCAGGGCAACGGTAGCAGGGTTCTTTTCGCCGGCTGTTGTTTTCAGTCGATTGTGCTCGAGCACCAACTTGTTGTACTCCCAAATCATGAAGTTCACCGATTCATCCTTCAATCCCAAATTAGCAGGTAACAAATCTTCTATTGTATTGCGGTTATTCATTTCATCGAGCAAAAACTGATGCAATGCAATTTCATTTTCGCACTGTAAAATTTCTTGCTCGGCATTGATACCTGAGCTGACCATCAAATCCGCTTCACCGGGAATATCGGTAAGTCGGTTTTGTTTTTTGAATGTTTCTACTTCGCTTTCCACTTCCGCCAATTCATCGGTAATGAATTGAATACGTTCATTGATGAAGTTGGCTGTGTTGCGACTGATTTGGTTTTTATCGTCGATTGCATGCTTGTTACGAATTGCGATAAGCGTATTGAGAACAGCCACAGCGCGATCGTGCAATGCATCTTTAAACACCAGTTTCAATACACTCGCGTCTTTGTTTACTGCGGTTATTTTCAGGTTTTCCAAAAAGCCGATGGCCAGTTTTTCAGGCGAAACAATCTCCGTTATGAAATCGTGATTGAGTTGAGATTCCGAGAAGTGACGTGTAGTTCGGAAACATCCGTATCCGAATGCGAATCGCAAGGTGTCACCAAAACGATGCTGACTTATTTCTCCTGTTGCGGTATTCGTAAGTTCATAATCGGCATTTGTTTTCGGTACCAGTTTCCACTTGAATTCCTGTGATGAATCAGGTAGTTCAGGTGTAATCAGTTGCAGTTGTATGGGCGTTCTCTCATAACGCTCATGCGCAATAGGACGACCGAATGTATAGTAGCGAACGTTGAGGTGGAGCTCATTGATAACCTCCATCATCAACGTGCGCGAACGAAGTATTTCAATCTCATTGTCGAGGTCGGGATTGCCCGAAAGGATGCCCAAATCTTCGAATGCAGACAGCTCGTCCTGCAGCGATGTCTTACCGTTTTTATCATCTTTAATGAGCACGGTTGCCGATGCTTCGTACATGGGCACGGTGTAGCGCACATAGACAAAGGCAAGGCTCAAGCAGAGCACTAGTGATATAACAAACCAGCGCCAGTAAGAGAGGTATTTCAGCACGATTTCTCCCAGGGAAGGAATGGTGCCGGTTTGCATTTCGGGTTGAGAATCCATAGCGCTATTTGAAGATGAGTACGAGAGAGGTAATGAGGAGCGACAGCGATGCAATCACAAGGCCTGCGTTGGAAGGATTGATGAGCGCAGCGGAGCGCTTGGCTCGGTTGGGCTCTACATACAC
>JBKCGW010000336.1:0-2670 GCA_046303175.1 Flavobacteriales bacterium | reverse complement strand
TACCGGAACCATTATGCTGCTCGAAATACCCGGCATCGGTCGCAGCGAAGAACCCTATATCGTGCACATGGAAGGCTTCACAGGCTTCCTTTCCACACGCTTCTTCACCAACGAAATGGAATGGCGCTATACGGGCATCTTCGAATATCCGCACCTCGAGGTGAGCAAGGTTAAAATGATTAATCACATGATACCTGCCGACAGTTGGGAGGTTCGCTTCGGAGGTGGCAACAACATTGAACTATGGAACTGCAACGCATCGGGCATCAGTGAAAGCAAAGCAGTTTCATTCGATACGACCGCTGTGAAGAATCAACTGTTGCAATTCAAGAAGGTACACATTGAGTCATTCAATACTCAGCTATCACAGCAGCAATCCGACAGCTTGCGAACGGCAGCCCCCGCATACACATTGGAGGTTACTGACAACAGCGGCCGAGCAACCACCATCGATCTTCATTTGAAGCCTACTCGAAAAGCCATTGAAGATGACTACGGGAACATCATCCCCTTCGACCTCGATTATTTCTGGGCTAAAACACAAGACGGCGAAATTGCCATGGCGCAGTCGTACAACTTCAGTCCACTGCTCAATGCCATATCAACCTTTTCTCCGCAGTATTGATTAATGGTTGCGGATGATCAACGGAAGATTCTGAACACCTTTCCCTGTGGTGAGTTGAATGTGATACACACCCGAAGCCAGTTGATTCACATCGTGTGTTGTGAGGTAATCGGTTTGCGTGCGCTCCAACACCACTCGACCACCTGAGTCACTGATTTTCAGGGCAACAGGAAGTACCACATCAGGAGAAAGTTGAAGGGTAAATTGCTCAGTTGCTGGATTAGGAAACACGCGTGCGAAGCTTGCAACGTTCATCTCTGTTACCCCTACAGGACCGTTTGTGTAGATGGCAATTCCACCTCCGGTATTTCCAATAACCAAGTCAGTAAGTCCATCGCTGTTGATGTCGCCCGAAGCAGGAGCTGTTCGTGCTCCTTCGCGAATGTGCTCGAAATCTTCCGAGAGAAGTTCAAAGGTTCCCTGCAAGTTACCGTCGATGGCACCAAAATGCATGAGCGGACCTACCTCCGTACCCAACAGCATTCCAGTAGCACCGCTGGTAGCTCGATACATACACGGCACGCTCTTGCCTTGAATACCAAGAATGCTCTGCGCAACCGCTTGGCCTAGCGAATCGGTTTGCCATTCAAAAACAGGCGTCTGTGAGGTGCCTATATTCCGATAGTAGACCACACTGCCATTCAAACACCCCACTAGTAAATCCAACGTGCCATTGGCATCGGCGTCGAACAATTGAGGCGTCGCATTTTGTCCCACATCAATGGCCTCGCCCGCGCTGTTGGGGAGCAGATTACTTTGCAATTCAAATACAACATTACCTCCTTGGGAGTTGTTGTTGAAGCGATGAAGATTACCATCCTGATCGCCGACAATTAGATCCATATCGGAATCACCATCCAAATCGCCCAGCGCCGGATGGATGCTCAGCCATTGCAGAGTAGGAATATCGAGCCAGTTGGTATCGAGTAATTCAAATGACGGCTCGCTGTTCGTTCCGATGTTTCGGAAGTAATGCAACCGCGAAGTATAGGACTCGCTCAATGCAAAGCGCTTTCGATTGGCTACAACCATATCCACCTTACCATCACCATCTACATCGCCCAAGGTCGGATAGGCTCCCACACCCAAATCGATCATGCCCGATTGCAGGAAATCGTTTTGAATCCTCACAAAATTGGGTTGCTCATGGGTGCCCTCATTCAAATAAAGCAGTAAGCTTCGTTTGTCGGAGGCATCATTGTCTGCATTGGGACTCACCACAAGGTCTATCACCTGGTCGTTGTTCACATCCAAAAAGTAGCCGCCTAAAAACGTAATGAGGTCGGCCGGAAAACCATTGCCGAATGTTGCGGGAAAATCGTAATGAACAACGGATGCGCTGTCTTGGCCCGTGCTCGACTCAACGAGCATGATGGCTGTGAGCGAATTGGCGCTTACATCGCCAATGATAAGATCCTTCAAACCATTGTTATCCAGGTCATACATGGCTGTGGTGCCACCGGTATGTCGCAAGGGGCCTTCGTCATCGCGTGGATTGATTACATTGAAATCGCATTCGAACTCATCGCCCAAAATCAAGGTAAAGCTCTCCACACTTTCGCCAAACATTCCATAACAACGATTGCGGCACTTGAAATCGACCATTGAACAGTCGCCGTTTTCTATTGCCATATTCTTATAGAAATAGAGGGACGAGCTGAATTCATTCCAGCTCCACATGTCCATGTCACCATCGTTATCGTAGTCGTCAATGGCAGGCACATCGGGCGAAATGCAAAACACACCTGAAGTGAGCGGCGCCGATCCGTCCCATTCGTAAAGTGCGGTAATGTTTGGGTTTACCGTTAAGTCGAATGAAAGCGAAGCAGTTGATGTGTTGAGGTAAATCTTGAATCCGCTGCCGGAATTGGCGCAGATATCCTCTTTACCATCACAGTTCATATCGCGCAGAAGCACCCAATTGCGCAGGTTGGTTGGAAAGGCGTCGTTGTATGCCTGCGAGTAACGATAGTCGTAACTCCCTGGCAACGCCGATTCATTGATATACACCGAAATCTTTCCGCCATTGCGGTCAAAAACGAACA
>JBKCGW010000335.1:0-2342 GCA_046303175.1 Flavobacteriales bacterium | reverse complement strand
CTTAAAGGAGCTACCGCGTCACATTGAATGTTTCGACAACTCGAACATACAAGGAACAAACCCGGTGAGTGCATGTGTGGTGTTTCGAAATGCCAAACCCAGCAAGTCCGACTACCGCATCTTTCATCCGAAGACGGTGGAAGGCCCCAACGATTTCGACACCATGAAGGAGGTGGTTTTTCGCCGGTACCGTCGAATGTTGGATGAAGGCGAGACGCTGCCGCAGTTGATTATTATCGACGGCGGAAAGGGTCAGTTGAGTGCGGCAGTCGAGAGTTTGGTTAAGTTGGAGTTGTATGGTAAAGTGGGAATCATTGGCATCGCCAAACGATTGGAAGAAATTTATTTCCCGGGCGATAGTTTGCCCATCTATCTCGATAAGCGCAGTGAGTCGCTGAAGCTCATACAACGTTTGCGCGACGAAGCGCATCGCTTTGGAATTACCAAACACCGCGACCGCAGAAGCAAAGATGCTATTCGTTCGGAACTCACGGAAATCAAGGGAGTTGGCATGCATACCACGCAGGCACTCATTCATCATTTCAAAACGGTGCAAGCCGTGAAGGAGGCGAGTTTGGAGGAGTTGCAGAAGGTGGTTAATAATCGGATGGCTGCGGCAGTTTACAATCATTTCAGGAATCCGGAAATATAGGCTGGTGCTAATGCGGGCCTATGGATCGAAGGGAAGTGATTATGGTGATTGCTAAATCTTGCCCTATCATTGTCTCAAATCTTATTGTAACATGAAAAAAATCCTTCTTTTCACAATCGCAATTGTCGGATTTGCGCTGAATGCAAAATCGCAAATGGGTCCTATAGCTCTATCGTTTGATTTGGCGAAACCAACCGGAGAATTCGGTGAGGTTTATGGGATTGGTTATGGATTCAATTGGTCGTATGAAGAATTTGTTTCTAATAAAGTTGGAATTACCATTCACTTGGGAAGTACGATCATAACCCCAAAAAGTGAAAATTCTCAAGACACTGCTTATTTGAGTAATTATTTAGACAACTACACCATGTTACATGCTCAGCTGGGATTACGGTACTATTTTTCAAGTCACGATGATGGCTGGTATGCCATGTATCAATGGGGTGCTTCGAGAAATACATCAACCGTCACCTTAAATGATAACTACTATGGTTTTTCATATACTTACGAAGATGTTAGTTCTTATCGATTATCTACATGGTCATTGGGTTATAAGGCAGGCAGAAAGTGGGATTACTCATTCCGATTCAACACGATGAAATATCTTGCATCTAGTTCACCTGATCCTGCGCGTTTCATAGGATTTAGAATTTCACGCACGCTATTTGGCGATCGACGGGAATATTAAGAGCGCTAGTTTTGCCAGGACCTCTTGTATATCTAAGTAAAGGAATATTGATATAAAAAAGCCGGTGATAGCACCGGCTTTTTTGTTTAATTAAAATCACGATCAATGTTGTACAATCAATCGCATGCTGTTCGTGCGTTCGCCATTGGTAAGGCTCACAACATAAATACCGTCGGTTAGCATGGAAGTTTCGAGGCGATTGTTGCGAAGCGTTTCTACTCGAACCACTCTTCCGCTTACGTCGGTGATGGTTACTTGCGCTGCGCCATCCCAACCTGAAAGTGTCACCCAATCGTTGGCCGGGTTAGGATAGAGCGTAAACTCGGGGGTCATTTCAATTACCGACTGAGCAATCGCGCAATTGCCTTCCATCGATGCGTTCATGTATTCCATCATTCCGGCTTCCATACTTTGCAGCGTGAAGTCGATTGATGCATCACATGGGTAAGGACCTGCAAGGTATTGTCCTGCTGCATTCATCATCATTACTTGACTGTCGAAGCTTGTGCTCAGAATATATGGAGCGCCGTTTCCTTCATCCATCATTTCAACACGCACCCAGAATTGGTTGTTGATTTCATCGGCCAACATAGTCATACCCATCAAAGGAGGCAGCATCTCGTAGATACAGGTTCCGTCATCAAACCAAGCCCACGCATCGTAGTTGAGTGCTGAAGGGTTGGTACAACCAAAGCACAAGTTGCAAGATCCGTCATCGCACGTTGCTTCTGAGTTGTAGTTGCATGCGCTAGGGTCGGTACAACCACTGATTTCATTGGTATTACTTACCGAAATGAAATCGTAGTAGTTGCCGTTGCTGGAAGTGCCTGAGTATAAAACAACCCCATTCTGATTGGTAATTTCAAGGCTAAGAGGGTTAAACGAAAGTGAATAGGCCTGCATGGTGAAACAGTCATCCATGGAGCAGAATCCATTTTGTTCAGGATAAATGCCTCCGTAATAATTCATGTACTGATCGATGATGTACCAGTAGAAGCTTTC
>JBKCGW010000334.1:0-2711 GCA_046303175.1 Flavobacteriales bacterium | reverse complement strand
ATCACCGTGCATGGAATCATTTTTCCAGCGGCACTGTAGATGCTAGTCATTCCGACCTTTTTACCAATAATACCTGGCATGTGTTTGTTATTTATTGTTTATGCTTTGCCTCTTTCGGGAGGCGTTAATTGCTTGTTGTTTTTGGTGAGCGAGTCTAAACTCTAACTCAACTACACCTTGATCTCTACTTCCACTCCGCTAGGCAGTTCGAGCTTCATCAGAGCGTCTACTGTCTTGCTTGAAGAGCTGTAGATATCGAGAAGGCGCTTGTAAGAGCTCAACTCGAACTGCTCACGAGCCTTCTTGTTCACGTGAGGTGAGCGCAACACGGTGTAAATACGCTTGTGTGTTGGCAATGGAATTGGACCATTTACAACTGCGCCGGTTGACTTCACGGTTTTCACGATCTTCTCGGCAGACTTGTCTACCAAATTGTGGTCGTAAGACTTCAGTTTTATTCTAATCTTCTGGGCCATCAGGCTTTATTTTTCTATTATGCGTTTGCTTTTCCTTTTGCTTTAGCGATTACAGCTTCCTGCACGTTGTTTGGTGCTGCAGCGTAATTGCTGAATTCCATGGTCGATGTTGCACGGCCTGAAGTGATTGTACGCAAGTCTGTTACGTAACCGAACATTTCAGAAAGTGGAACTTTAGCGTTGATAACAGTAGCGTTGTTACGCTCACCGGTACCTTCAATCAAACCACGACGCTTGTTCAAGTCACCGATAACATCACCCATGTTCTCAGATGGTGTAACCACTTCAAGCTTCATGATAGGCTCGAGAATGATTGGGCGGCACTTAGGCATCGCTTCACGGTAAGCCATCTTCGCACACAATTCGAATGAAAGTGCATCGGAGTCAACTGCGTGGAACGAACCGTCGTTCAACTCAACCTTCAAAGAATCTACAGGGTAACCCGCGAGAACACCATTGTTCATGGCTTCTTTGAAACCTTTCTCGATCGATGGGATGAATTCACGAGGAATGTTACCACCCTTGATATTGTTTACGAACACAAGACCTGGCTTTTCAGCGTCGTCGTTTGGTCCGATTTCGATATTGATATCGGCGAACTTACCACGACCACCCGACTGCTTCTTATACACTTCACGGTGTGAAGCAGTGCCTGTGATTGTTTCTTTGTAAGCAACCTGTGGAGCACCTTGGTTACATTCAACCTTGAACTCGCGCTTCAAGCGGTCAACGATGATTTCCAAGTGCAATTCACCCATACCGCTGATAACTGTTTGACCGGTTTCGTGGTCTGTGTGAACACGGAACGTTGGATCTTCTTCAGCAAGCTTCGCCAAAGCCATACCCATCTTATCAGAGTCAGCTTGAGTCTTAGGCTCAACAGCAAGACCGATTACCGGCTCAGGGAAGTTCATCGCTTCAAGAACGATTGGGTTCTTCTCGTCGCAAAGGGTATCTCCTGTCTTGATATCTTTAAAACCAACAGCAGCACCGATATCACCTGCGCCAAGACGCTCGATTGGGTTTTGCTTGTTAGCGTGCATTTGGAAAATACGAGAGATACGCTCCTTATTTCCACTGCGAGTATTCAACACGTAAGAGCCGGCCTCGAGCATACCTGAGTATGCACGCATGAATGCCAAGCGGCCTACGAATGGGTCTGTAGCAATTTTGAACGCGAGTGCAGCGAATGGCTCTTTGTAGTCGGGCTTACGCACGATCTCTTCACCTGTATCAGGGTTTGTACCCTTCGTTGCTTCCTTATCCAATGGGCTTGGCATCAATTCCATTACCAAGTCAAGCATGGTTTGAACGCCCTTGTTTTTGAATGAAGATCCGCAAACCATTGGAACCAATTTCATGTCCAATACAGCTTGACGCAATGCATCCAACACCTCACGCTCGGTGATAGTTTCTGGAGCATCAAAGAACTTCATCATGATATTATCGTCGTACTCAGAAACTGCTTCGAGCAATTTCTCGCGGTACTCTTTCGCTTCTTCCAACATATCAGCAGGAATGTCAACCACTTCATAGGTCATACCCTTGTCGTGCTCATTCCAGATCATACCGCGCCAGTTGATCAAGTCAACAACGCCTTTGAAATCGTCCTCAGCGCCGATTGGCAACTGAAGCGGCACAGCGTGGCTACCCACCCTATCCTTCACCTGCTTGCAAACTTTCAAGAAGTCAGCACCCTGACGGTCCATCTTGTTTACGAAACCGATACGGGCTACGTTGTAGTTGTTAGCTAGGCGCCAGTTAGTCTCAGACTGTGGTTCAACACCATCTACCGCTGAGAACAAAAACACCAAACCATCCAATACGCGCAGTGAGCGGTTTACCTCTACGGTAAAGTCCACGTGACCGGGAGTATCGATGATGTTGATATGGTATTTGTTATTGCGGTAGTTCCAGCTAACGGTTGTCGCAGCTGAAGTGATGGTAATACCACGCTCCTGCTCCTGCGCCATCCAGTCCATGGTAGCAGCACCATCGTGAACTTCACCGATTTTATGGTTCACACCAGAGTAGTAAAGAATACGCTCTGTGGTGGTAGTCTTACCTGCATCGATGTGAGCAGCGATACCAATATTTCTTGTAAATTTTAAGTCGCGAGACATGTTGTTCCTTTCTTTTCTTCAGTTTAATTACACGCGGAAGTGTGCGAACGCTTTGTTGGCATCAGCCATACGATGCACGTCTTCCTTCTTTTTGAATGCAGCACCTTCGCCC
>JBKCGW010000333.1:0-3307 GCA_046303175.1 Flavobacteriales bacterium | reverse complement strand
CCGAAGGCTTATTTTTGTGCCTATGCCCGTAAACATTGATCGCAGAAAATTACAGTCACTCGGACGGCTTGAGTTGCTTGCCAAGCAGGCCGTGGAGGGATTTATCACGGGCTTGCACAAGAGTCCATTTCACGGATTTTCAGTAGAATTTGCGGAGCACAGGCAATACAACACGGGCGAGAGCACACGACACCTCGATTGGAAACTGCTCGCTCGAACCGACAAGTACTTCGTTAAGCGATACGAAGAAGAAACCAACTTACGGTGCCATATCCTCATAGATGCATCGGCTTCGATGTACTTTCCGCACGGGGTGGATCCTAACGGAGCTGAATTCAATAAAATCAAGTTTTCGGTATACGCTGCTGCTGCACTTATCGAGTTACTGAAGCGCCAGCGCGATGCCGTGGGGCTCACCGTTTTCGCCGATGGTATTCGTGTCAACACGAGAGCCAGCGCCAGCGAATCACATCACAACTACCTCTATTCGGAGCTTGAGAAATTGCTCGATACGGTGAATGTGGATGCCAAGCAAACTACGTTGGTTACCGATACGCTGCATGAAGTTGCCGAGAGTATCCATCAGCGTTCGATGGTTGTTATCTTCAGCGATATGCTGGATAATTCTGCCAAAGCAGAGGAATTGTTCACCGCCCTTCAGCATCTGCGTCACCGCAAGCACGATGTGATTTTGTTTCATGTGGTGGATCAGAAGAAGGAAGTCGACTTCAATTTTGAAAACAGGCCATACACATTCACCGACATGGAAAGCGGCGAACAGATCAAAGTGAATCCGGCTGATATACGTGACACTTATGTGAAGCGCATGGCCGATTTTCGCCGAGAGCTAAAACTGAAGTGCGGACAATACAAGGTGGATTTTGTGGAGGCCGATATTGAGGCGGGCTTCAATCCGGTACTCATGGAGTATCTCATCAAGCGCCAGAAGTTGTATTGATCCGACCTTTAATTCTTTTGTACAAAACATTATTTTTTGTTGTATTTTTCACCCATTCGGTGAATCCTAAACATGTCACATTTGTACAAGTATATCTTGTTTTCGGCGACTTGCTTATTAGTGAGTGGTTTTGGTTTCGCCCAGCGCTATGAATTCAAAAGCCGTATTTCAGCCGAGCAAATTCAGTTGGAAGCAGCCGGCCAAGTTCCAAAAGTTATTCTTCAAAGTGCCCCTGATTTAGTTGAGTTTGTCTACAACTCTGACGGGCAGCTATACGTTTTGGACGAGGCTAATGCTTGTGTTTTTCTAATGGGTGACGACGGCAGATTGCTCAACGTCATTAAAACAGTGGAAACCCCCTTAGGGAAGCAAGAATTACGCGCACCAAAACACATTGCTGTTGATCGATTCAATAATTTATTGGTTTACGATAGCAAAGCTGGGCACATATTCAAAATACCCCCAAAGGGTGAGGCTATTATTATGGGAGTTGTTGGTTCGGGTATAGGTCAACTAGGCGAAATAGCAGGGCTAGTGACCGATTCAAAGGGATTATGCTACGCTTTGAATCGTTCTCGCAATGTCGTTGATGTTTACTCTGTTGAAGGGGCATACATATCTTGGATTAGCGGCTCTCTTCCTTTCAATAAACCATTGGCTATAGGAATGAATGGAGCAGATGAGTTGTATGTGCTCGAAGAAGAGGGACCAACGGTCATAGTGTTTAGTGATGAAGGAAATATCGTCAATACGAATTCTGCTTTGGGCGCACGTAAGAATGTAGAGTTGAAGGATGTCGTTGATATTGCGGTAATGGAGAACGGCGATTTCTTGGTGCTCGATGAAAAAACCTGTATTGTGTGCCATTTTAACCGGGTTGGAGATCTTGTGGGTACAATGGGCTCGAAGGGCGATGCCCGTGATGGTGTATTTGAAAAGGCAGTTAGGATATCGAGCGCAAATGGAGTAACTAAGTGCGTCGGAGTGCTCGATGAGGAAGCGAATGTTGTTCAAACGTTCGAAATGGACCAACTTAAGCCCTTGAAGAGACAGCCTACGCGTCGAATAAAGATGATTGATTCATCGACACGTCGCAAGCCTGTGTTTGATTTGGCGGTTTCCTCTACAGGGTTGCGTTATACCATTCCGACCGACAATCGAGCAAAGGTCATTGCCTATCGTGATACGTCGGAGGTGGATGTATTCACTATTACAGGTATTATTGAGGAAGCGGCTGCCTTGGCGTGCGATACGATGGGTAATTTGTTTGTTGCCGATAGAGGATCAGACGAAATTCTCATGTTCGATACAGGAGGAAGTTTGTTGAGACGAATGGGAAAGGAAATTCGCGATAAGCTCAAGAATCCACTGGATATTGTTGTTCAAAGCACTGGCAATTTAGTGGTGGCCGATGAAGGAAGAGGCAGCCTAATGCAATGGAATGCTCAGGGACAATTTGTGAAGGAAATAACGTCTGAAGCCAATTCCACTTTACGGTCTCCTATTCGCATCGATTGTGATTCAAAAGATCAGTTGTATGTGTGGGATGATGACTTGAATGCCATTCTGCGTATTGGAAGTGGAGGCTGGCCAACAGCAGAAAAACAACTTATGGTAAGGCCCGAGAAACCAGGGGGTTCACCGGGTGCAATTGGCGGTTTTTATGTGGATCCGTTGGATCAGATTCATGTTTACAACCGATCGAATCATCAGATAGAAGTCTATTCTTGGGAGTTTGAGCCCCTATTGATATACTCCATAGGTCACCCGGGCAAAGACGCACAATCCATTGGAGATGTTGATCAAATGTTGCTGGATTCAAGAACCCTCAATATATATCTGACACAAGATGATGGCGAATCACAAAAAGTATTTCACTACTTGATTCCCCCACCCATGCCTGCTGGGGCCATGATATTTGATGTGATTGATGGTAAATTGATTGCTAACTTTTCTCGACTGAAATCGAAGGCTGTGGTTGCATACGGACTTACGCTTCCGACGGTCAAAGGTGATTCAGTGGCTTACAGAACGGACGGAAGTTCATTTGTGATAACGCAGGCACCCAATGATCCCGAATTGTATCGTTACAATTTCGTAGCATTGAGTTGGAGCGATTATTCGGATGCGGCACTAACTTTTGAGGATTACTTTCATTACTCTGAGGCAATGGCTCATGCTCATAAGTATCAAGAGGCATTGGGTTCTTGGATACTTACCCTTGAAACAATGGGAAGTCAATCGGGAATGGTAGAGCACATTGCGCGCAGAATGGCGGAGGTGTCGAGCGAAGTTCTCTTCCGGCAGGATATTGATTTAGCTCTTTCATATGTAAAGGAGGCCTATAAG
>JBKCGW010000332.1:0-12971 GCA_046303175.1 Flavobacteriales bacterium | reverse complement strand
GTACCCGCCGAAATTGCAGATCCTGTGTTGTTCTTCCAAATAACGAAGTTTTCGGAAGAGCGACCGTTGGTTGCAGTGTTCTGTGAATTTGGTGCTATACCATTGAATCCGTTATCTGTGAACTTAATGACCATGTTCGGGTTGATATCCACCCAGTTCACAAAACAGAAATTGTCAGGGGTATTTGAATTGATTCCGAGAATGGTGATATCACCCACACTCAAAAACTCCTGTGTAGTAACGAATGTTTGTTGAGCGGTGTAAGTTGTGCCGGTAGAATTGGTTGCATAAGCCTTCCAGTAATACGTGGTGTTCGCCTGCAAACCGGTAACTGAGATTGTAAAATCACCAGTTCCGAAGATACCGGTTTCATTCACCTGTGTTCCTGTTCCATTCGCGAATCCGGTGGTTGTGCTCCACTCAATTCCGCGCTCCGTAACGTCGCTGCAATTGGTTGACGCGATTGTTGCACCAAGTATTGCCGAGGTTGTTGTGATAGAAGCAGATGTTGGGGTGTTCACCGTTGCGGCACCCGCAGCGATGCCGCTGCCTGAAACGGCAACGTTTTGGCTGGAAGCACCACCTCCACCAACAGCAATGTTACCGCTATAGCTAGTTGCAGCAGTTGGTGAGAACTGAACATAAATATCTTGTGAAAAAACACCGCCCGCTTGAGGGATAGATAACGTCGATGTGAATGGTCCGGTTGAGCTGGTCGAATATGCGTACCCCGAAACCGCACCAATAGTTACGTCTGCTGCGGAGAGGTTCACACCGCTCACATTGAACGAGTTCGGACCATAATTTCCTCCAATACACTCTGCTCCAAAAGCAGTAAGTGTGTTCACTGAAAGCGCCGCACCCGCAGCTGTTGTTTGGCTGTTAGGGTTGGCAGTTCCTGTTGCAGTGCTGTAATTACGTGTTGGCGTGCAATACTCATAAACCGCGACATAATACGTAGTAGCCTGTGACAATCCCGTAACTGTTATAGGGCCCGATCCTGAACCATTGAAAACACACTGTTGACCAGCATTGCTCCAAGCAAGGTTGGCTGTTGGGTTCGCTCCATTCGTAGGTGCAGTGAAGGAGTTGGCTGAATTAATGTAAACCACGCGACCACCTCCATCACCGTTGGTCCAGGTTACATCCAACGATGTAGTGCTGTTACCCGGGAACGTGATGTCAGAGGCTTGAGTAGCCGGAGCTGTGCAAGCCGCAGGAGCAGGCAATGCATTCGAATATTCGAAATCATCGAGGTATATACGACCGGGGGCTGAAGCGCTTACTTGGTGGTTAAAAGCAAACGAGTCGAAATTGGCAGCAGCTGTGAGGCCTGCCTTTGCCAAATCATCACCCACCAACACACCATCCACCCACAAATCCCAAGTACCGGCAGCAAGCGTGTAGTTTACCGAGCTACGACCGTAGGTAGATGAGGCTGCGGTGTTGTTCATATACATCTCAACCGAATAAACGTTGGTAAGACTTTGGGTAAACAACCCTGTTGAATTGGTCAAGCCGGTAGCAGCGAAAGTGCCTGTTGAACCTGAAACTGTATAGGTTACCGCATTGGATGCTCCCATTGACCAGCGCAGACCCGCAAACACCTGAGCGTTTGTCATTGCGACATTATCAGAAAAATTGACCCCATCACCTACCCAACACGTGTAAACACCGTTGGTGCCGCCGTTGAGGGTAATTTTAAACTTCAAATAACCTGTGTTTCCCGCAGTGTAATCGTACACTGAGAACTTGGTAGTAGAAAGGCTTCCGGCGTTCGACAACATTTGCAGCTCTGTGCCGGAACCAATAGCCTCACCGGGGTTGGCCAAGGTAAACGTACCGGCGGCTGTAGTTGCGGTACCCGTTCTTACGCGCGCTGTTCCTGAAGGAGGCGCGGGCAAATACGTTGTTGAAGCCGTGGTGCTGGAAAATGCAGCTGCAGTGCCTGTACCGAAATCATAGGTCCAAGGCTGTGCATTCGCCACAAACGCGAGCATCAAAAACGCCCACGTAAAAAGTGTTTTGAAAGGTTTCATTAGTATTGAAATTTGGTCTATTAAGGGGCGTCAAAGATGAGATAAAGTCAAACCTCGATTGTTAGCTTAATGTTTCCAAATCTTGAACTCTTATGAACACTCAATTCACTAAGTCATTAAGAATGTGTCAACAAAAGGTTGGATTTATAGGATTACATGAATCTCAAGTTCTCCCGAGTACCCTGAATTCCCAACTTGAAACCGCTCAAAGTTTAAGTTCCATTAAGAGTTTAGCAAATAGGATTATAGGATGGTAGGATTATAGGAAAAGGAGCCTCCCCCTATAATCCTACCATCCTACTCCCCTATAATCCTCATCAAACTATCTTCGCACCTCAATTTTACCCCCATGGACTATAATTTCTCCGACATAGAGCGCAAATGGCAGCAGCGCTGGCAGGAAAATCAAACCTATAAAGTCACCGAAAGTACCGGTTCGCCCAAGTATTACGTGCTCGATATGTTCCCCTACCCCAGCGGGGCGGGGCTGCACGTGGGGCATCCGCTAGGCTACATTGCCAGCGATATCATTGCTCGATACAAGCGCAACAAGGGCTTCAATGTACTCCATCCCATGGGCTACGACAGTTTTGGCCTGCCGGCCGAACAATACGCTATCCAAACAGGACAGCACCCGGAAATCACCACCCAAACCAACATTGCACGTTACCGCGAGCAACTCGACCGCATTGGTTTTGCCTACGACTGGAGCCGCGAAGTTCGCACCAGCGACCCGGAGTATTACCGTTGGACACAATGGATCTTCGGACTCATTTTCAACGCCTGGTACAACCTCGATAGCAAAAAGGCCGAGCCGATTGAAACGCTCATCGAGAAATTCAATTCCAACGGATCCTACGGTGTTCAAGCTGCCATAGAAGCGGAATGGTTCAAGGACTTCCCTTCCGAAAAATTCTTCTTCGGCGAACACTTCGAAGGTGAATTCACCGCCACCGACTGGAAGAGCATGAACGAAGAACAACAACAGCTCATTCTCATGCACTATCGCCTCGCCTATCTAGCCGATTCAGTCGTGAACTGGTGTCCGGCGTTGGGAACTGTTTTAGCGAACGACGAAATCAAAGACGGCGTAAGCGAGCGCGGCGGACATCCGGTGGAGCAAAAGAAAATGCGCCAGTGGAGCATGCGCATCAGCGCCTATGCCGAACGTTTGCTCGAAGGCCTCGATACGATCGATTGGAACGACAGCATCAAAGAGATACAACGCAACTGGATTGGTAAAAGCGTGGGTGCCTCCATCCAATTTGCCATCGAAGGACATAGCGCTCACATCGAAGTATTTACTACTCGTCCTGATACCGTTTTCGGAGTTTCCTTCATGACACTGGCTCCAGAACACGAGCTTGTCGCAACCATCACCACCGATGAATACCGCGAAAAAGTTCAGGCATACATGGATGGAGCCAAACTCAAAACCGAACGCGATCGTCAGAGCGATGTGAAGAACATCAGCGGTCAATTCACGGGAGCCTTCGCCATTCATCCGTTTACAGGCGAAAAAATTCAGATATGGATAGGTGAATACGTTCTTGCGGGTTATGGAACAGGCGCTGTAATGGCGGTACCATGCGGCGATCAACGTGATTATGACTTCGCAAAAAAATTCGATTTACCTATTCCGAATATCTTCCGCGATGCCGATATCAGCGAGAAGGCAGAGGCTTCGAAAGAAGCTGTGCTTGCTCATTCGCACATGCTCGACGGACACAGCTACAAAACCGCCATGCCTCTCATCATCGCCGAGCTCGAGTCGCGAGGTATTGGAAAAGGCAAAATCAACTACCGCATGCGCGACGCTGTATTCAGTCGCCAGCGCTATTGGGGAGAGCCGTTTCCGGTGTATTACGACGGTGAAATTCCTCGACTCGTTGCAGACGATGAATTGCCGGTTGAACTGCCTGAGGTAGATAAATACTTGCCTACGGAAAGCGGCGAACCGCCGCTGGCGAGGGCGGCGGACTGGGTATATAAGCCTCACCCCCAACCCCTCTCCTGGGGAGAGGGGAGTAAGTCCTCCTCCGAAACATTAAATGACATTGAAAATAAAGTTCGCAATTGGCAGACCGCGCACAAAGCCACATGGTCTAAGTTCAAGGAATTCGGTAGAAACAATCGCAAAAATCCTACTCCCGCTGAAGACATCATGTGGCAAAATCTCCGGAATAAAAAACTTGGGGTACATTTTCGAAGACAACACAGTATTGGTGAGTTCATCGTTGACTTTGTTTGTCTTCGAGAAAAACTAGTTATTGAAGTTGATGGAGGTTATCATAGCGGTCAAGATCAAAAGGAATACGATGAAGTAAGAACTGTGTACCTCGGATTTTTCGGATATCGTGTCATACGCTTCACAAATGAAGAAGTACTATATGATTTAAACGCCGTTCTAAAAAACATCCACGAAAATCTAACTCCGGATAAAACAGATGACACTTCTCCCCTCTCCACTGGAGAGGGGTCGGGGGTGAGGCAATTCCGTTTCGACTACAACACTATGCCCGGTTGGGCGGGATCTTCGTGGTACTTCCTGCGCTACATGGATCCAACCAACTCCAACGTATTTGCAGATCGCAGCAAAGTAGACTACTGGAATCAGGTAGACCTCTACATGGGTGGAGCAGAGCACGCTACGGGGCATCTACTCTACTCGCGCTTCTGGACAAAAATCCTTTTCGATTTAGGCTACATCGGATTCGATGAACCCTTCAAGAAAATGATTAACCAGGGAATGATTCTCGGCCGCAGTAATCACGTGTACCGCATCCAAGGCACTAACAAGTTTGTAACAGCCGAGCGCAAAGACGAGTTTCAAACCCAGCAGTTGTACGTCGACATTCACATTGTCGACAACGATGTACTCGATACCGAAGCGTTTAAAAAATGGCTTCCCGAATATACCGACGCGGAATTCATCCTGAACGAAAAAAGTCAGTATACCTGCACGTGGGCCATCGATAAAATGTCGAAGCGTTGGTTCA
Organism: Flavobacteriales bacterium; assembly: GCA_046303175.1. Classification (GTDB taxonomy): domain Bacteria; phylum Bacteroidota; class Bacteroidia; order Flavobacteriales_D; family Sanyastnellaceae; genus JAIBBG01. Next base: position 7,933 of record JBKCGW010000332.1, on the reverse strand, counting down.
ATGTCGACAACCCCGATGAGCTATGCGAGAAATATGGCGCCGACACACTTCGTTTGTATGAAATGTTTTTAGGACCCGTTGAGCAAAGTAAACCATGGGATACGAAAAGCATCAACGGCGTGCACAATTTCCTTCGTAAGCTGTGGCGCTTGTTCCATGACCACGACAACAACCTGCTCATCAGCAACGAGCCTGCTACCAAAGAGGAGCTCAAAGCATTGCACAAAACCATCAAGAAGATCACAGAAGATTTGGACCGCTATTCATGGAACACGTGTGTAAGTGGCTTCATGATTTGCGTGAATGAACTGCAAGAGTTGAAATGTAACAAGCGAGAAATTCTTGAACCCCTTCTCATTCTCCTTTCTCCTTTCTCTCCGCACATTGCTGAAGAATTATGGGAGCAATTAGGTCATACTGCTTCGATTACCCAAGCAAACTGGCCGGCATTCGATGAATCCAAAATGAAGGATGATTCATTCGATTATCCGGTTTCCTTCAATGGAAAAACACGCTACTTCCTCCCACTCGGCGTGGAGTTATCCGGAGCAGATGTGGAAGCAGCCGTGCGCGCCAATGAACAAACTGCGAAATACCTTGAAGGAAAAGAGATCAAGAAAATAATTGTTGTTCCCAAGCGTATTGTCAACGTGGTGGTTTGATATTTGACCCAACACGAACATGCGCGCATCACTACGAACGAAAATATACCTCTCCATGCTGGCCATGGTGACGGTATCGTTTGCGGTAACTTTTACTCTAACTATTTACGACCAATACGAACACAACGACGAGGACAACGAGCGGCATTTTTTAGACAAAGAAGAAGCCATCAAGGCTTCAATGGAATACTTCGTCACGCAGAATGGCGGCTACATTTCACCCGATTCAGTGGTTTCCGTTTTCAGTGATAAAGTGTGCGAACTGAGTGACGTGCACGATGTGTTTATTGCCCTTTTCGATTTGAAAGGGCATTACCTGATATCATCGAACTTCATTGAAATGGATACGCTCGATGTACCTGAATCGGTGAACTATTCCATCCTCAAACAACTTTCCACCGGTAATCAACGCGCATACGTAGATCGAAACTTTGCCCAGGGCAATTACACGCTCGCCTATTGGTATTTCAATGACTCCAAAGGCAAGCCTATGCTCATCGCAAATGTTGTCTATGAAAAGTCCTACGACCGCATCAGCGAACTGAAATCCTTTTTGCGCGAAATCAGCACGGGTTACATTGTGCTGTTCGTGTTGGCCGCACTCTTTGCTTTTTTGCTTTCAAAAAACATTACCCGCCCACTCGATATCATCACACGCCGACTTCGAAAAACGAAGCTCGGACAATACAACGAACCCATTGAATGGCAGGGCAAAGATGAGGTTGGTGAATTGGTGGTTGAATACAATCGGATGCTTGCGCAACTTGAATCAAGCGCGATGAAGCTGGCACAAAACGAACGCGAAAGTGCATGGCGTGAAATGGCACAGCAAGTTGCGCACGAAATCAAAAATCCACTCACTCCTATGAAGTTGCGCATGCAACAATTGGTGCGAACCTGGAAAGAAAATCCTGAAGGTTTTGATGAGCGCATAAAAGCATTCAGCGAAAGCATGATTGAGCAAATCGATGCGTTGACACGCATTGCAAATGAATTTTCAAGCTTTGCCAAAATGCCAAAGCCAACTCTTGAGCCCGTGAATATGCTCGAGATACTTCAGAACGTTATCGCGTTGTATTCAGAGAAGGAAAACCTAACCGTTACCCTTCGAACGAGAGGCAATAACCAATGCGTCGCTCATGTCGACAAAGACCAGTTCATTCGCGTTCTCAATAACTTTTTCACCAACTCCATTCAAGCAATTCCTTCCGATAAAGAAGGCAGGATTGATGTGTATTTGAGATGCACCGAAAAAAACATTCTCATACAGGTCTGCGACAACGGTATTGGTATTTCAAAAGAAAATCAGCACAAGATTTTCGTACCCAACTTTACCACGAAAACAACAGGTACAGGCTTGGGACTTGCCATGGTCAAAACAATCGTTGAGCAAAACAACGGAAGAGTATTTTTCAGGAGTAAAGAAGGGAAAGGCACCTCTTTTTATGTTGTGCTTCCGCAACCCAATCAATAAGGTCGTTTGAATTACTTTCGTGCCATGCATGAAAAGACCCCATTGGCTTCACAACTGGAAGTGTACTTCGACAAGCTTTGGCCCATTTGCCGAAGCATTACCGGGAATGGCTTGAGGCAATCACTCGAAATCCTTCATGAGATAATTCCGCTCACCCAGCATGAGGTTCCAACAGGCAAGCAGGTTTTCGACTGGACAATTCCAAAAGAATGGAATATACGCGATGCTTACATCCTTTGTCCCGACGGTAAAAAGATTGCCTCCTTCGCAGATCACAACCTGCATGTGCTCAACTACTCGGCGCCGATTCATAAAAAAATTTCGTGGGAAGAATTACAACCTCACTTGCATCACATACCGGAAATGCCTGATGCAATACCCTACATGACCTCCTATTACAAAGAGAACTGGGGTTTCTGCATCACGCACAACGAATGGAAAACACTGCCCAAGGAAGGCGAGTACGAAGTATTTATCGATAGCACGCTCGAAAGCGGACAACTAACATGGGGAGAATGCGTGTTACCGGGAACAACTGAAGAAGAAATACTCTTCAGCACCTACCTGTGCCATCCTTCCATGGCAAACAACGAATTGAGCGGCCCACTGGCTCAAGCGTTCCTGTATCAAAAACTTGCCGCAATTCCCAATCGCAGGTATACATATCGTTTTCTATTTGCGCCCGAAACAATTGGCGTAATTGCATTCCTTTCAGAACGTGGTCATCATTTGAAGAAGGAGCTAAAAGCAGGATACGTTCTAACGTGTTGTGGCGATCCGGGGGCATTCACCTACAAGCGTTCCAAGCATCGCACTTCGCTTGCCGACCGTGCCGCAGAGCACGTACTAACCTACCAGCACAAACAACACTCTGTGATTGAATTTGCTGTTGGCGGCAGCGATGAAAGACAGTATTGCTCGCCCGGATTCAACCTTCCGGTTGGGTCACTCATGCGCACCCCTTACCAACGATATCCGCAGTATCATACTTCTTTGGATGACAAGAATTTTATCTCATTTCAAGCTCTAGCCGAAACGGTTGAAACCTATTTCGACATATGCCGCGTTCTGGAAAGCAACGAAACGTTCATCAATCAAATTGCCCATTGCGAGCCCCAACTCGGGAAACGAGGGCTCTATCCCTCCAGTGTTGATCCGCTTTTCAATAGAGAAGAAACGCATCGATTACTTCACTTCTTAAGTTTCGCTGATGGAGAGAAGGACTTGATTGAGATTGCTGAATGGCGAAGAGAATCTGCGCTTCTCTATCAATCCATCATCGACAATTGCAAGCAGGCGTCTTTGATATAAAGAAGCGCCGTATGTAATTTCTAACTACTTTTGAGCGCCTGCTAACCTGCAACCACCCTATGGAACTGGTCCCCTTTTCCGTTATCAATGAATACCTGAAAGAGAAGCTGCTGCATCCATCAAGATACAGTAGGCCCCGTTTTTCGTTTCTGAAGATATTTCAGCACGGACTTTACTTTCACTTTACAAAGCAGAAGCATAAAATCCTCTTCAACTACCTGCGTTTCCCCCTGGTTTTTCAGCAATTGGTTTATTGGCTAAAATCCAAAAGGAAAACAAAAAACAACAAAAAACATACACTCAACGAATATGTCATTCTGGACCCGGGTCGCGTCATCCTTGGTAATGATCAGCAATGGCATTCTATTTATTTCGATCGCATCGCCTCTCTTATCGGTCCTGAAAAAGTTACCGTTATAAGTCAACGAGAAGACACAAAAAACAAAGCTGATTTTACGCTGAAAGAACTTACTTCTCATCTGCCTGCACTTGATTCTACTGAATTGAGCCTGCTTCGCGAGGTGAATCTGTCACTTCAATCAGCCATTCGGAGCAAGCAATTTTCATCGTCTGAATTGAATCAAATTCGTTCGGCAATGCACATCTTCTTCGAAGAGTTTCGAGGATATTATCACGTTCTTAAAAATCAGCCGACGAAGAAACTACTCTTCATCTGCCATTATCATAACGAAGGACTTATTGCAGCCACCAAGTGTCTGGGTATTGAATGCATAGAATTTCAGCATGGTCTAATTGCTTCCAACGACCTATACTATGTGTACCATGAACAATTCGCTTCCGTTATTGGCAAATCATTTTTTCCCGAAAAAATTCTTGTTTACGGCCCTTATTGGAAGCGCATTTTGGAGAACGGCTGCGAATACCATTCACATCAAATCCATGTTGCGGGCGATTACCTATACCGACTTCCCGAGAACACGATCGAATCCATCGAGAAAGAAAACATGGTACTGGTGTGTGCCCAAAAAAATATGCACGACGACTATACTTCCTATGTGAGAACGCTGATGAAGCACGTTTCCCATCATACAGAATGGAAAGTAATCGTTAAACTTCACCCGCTCGAAAAAAATAAAGATGCCTATTACGCCCTGTCCGATTTGGGTGTGGAAATACGCGATATTGAATCTCCGCTCGACGTTCTCCTGAAACGATGTAAAATTCATATTAGCATTTACAGTACGACCTTCTATGATGCGCTCGGTTACGACGTGTGCAATTTCTCTCTTCAACACTACGGGTCGATGAGCGACTATGCTGCCGATATGATTGCTGAATCCGTTGCGCTGCCTTTGTTCGAGGAGGATGATCCGATTGCCAAATTCTTATCTATTACAGAGCAGAATATTCCCTTTACAACCCGAGATGATGTATACAGCTCATTTAACGAGGGTGTTATTTCCAAAGCAATTGGACTGAGTTGATAAAAAGGTTAATTCTGCATGTATGCAACCTCGTGTAGAGTATTTTGTCTTTTATATTTGAGAACCAATACTTTGATACATGAGAGTTTTCTTTCTTTTTTTGGCTATTGCGTGTGTTAGCTTCAACGCTATCGCTCAAAACGAAGATGCTGCCGGCTCGATTCTATTGAATCCGGTTTCGATGGTGGGATACGCAAACCTCACCACCTCCCAATGTGGAACGACAACTTACAACCTTGGTGCATCGACTTCATCTCAAATGCCTGCGGCTATCTCCGGCATCATGGGCAACGATGTGTGGTTTCATTTTGTAGCCGTTGCTGAAGTCGCCAAAATAAAAGTATGCAATCCAAGCGGATTTGATGTCGCTTTGGAACTATGGAATGCCGGAGCAACAGGAACTGCGATCTCTGCGGCCAACATAAATGGCGTCGGCGCAAAGGAAGTAATTTGTGCCTCATCACTGGTGGTTGGTAATACCTATAAAGTCCGTGTAGGTCGAGCCAACTCGAACGGAGCCGGCACATTCAATGTGATCTATGAGCACCTTGCTGTAGAAATACGTTCCGGATATTTCCCCGACCCTCCTGGAGCAGCAACCTGCTATGACTTCGCTACTAATTTCCAGCGCACCCCTATTTCCTACAGCGTGGGAGGAACTCGTTGGAAATTTGTCGATAGCAATGGAAACGTATATGGCCCGTATGGAGGCACCTATCTCTTCAACTTCAGTCAAGCGCCGGAAATTTGCGAGACAATTACTTCGCTCAATGCATATGTAGAGGTTCAGGCGAACGATGTTGATTGCGGTAATATTTGGTGGGGCTATTCCCTTGCCCGCCCCATGAATATTTGCCCGCAAATCTGCCCGACTATTAGCGCCGCGGGAGGCGCAGTTACCTGTGGAGGTACAATATGTGACATCTTCAACAACTCGGTATCTGGCTCCTATGTGGGCGTTGGTTTCCAATATCAGTTTCGTTTCGTAACTGATAATGGCCAAACTGAGTTCATTACTTCGTGGAGTACTTCGCCTATTTTCTCAACCAGCACAAACCCCTATGTAAATTATTTCCGTTACGGAAAAACCTACTTGGTGTACGTGCGTGTAAAACGGTGCAACAGTAACCCAAGCTGGTGCGGCCCTTGCGTGTTGAACTCCTGCGGACTTCCTTATGCCAATATTACGCCTGTAAATGCAACCAGTGGACTCTCCAACTATTGCCTCTGGAGAAATAAAACCGGACCGGAAATGGCTACTACAGCTATCCCGGGAATGGATCAATACCGCTTCCGTCTCATGCCTGTAGATCCCTGTGCCGCCAATCCATTCATTCCAACAGGAGGAGCCATTACAACAGGCTGGGGATCTAACTATTTCTTCTACCCTGCAGCTTATTCCATGACACTCAATCAAGTCTACATCCTACAAGCGCAATGCAGAGTTAACCCGGCAACGTATACGAACCCAAGCGGACAAACTACTACCATTCCTGGCCAGCAATCCGACTGGGGTTGGCCATGCTTCGTGGGCTTTAGAAACAGCTCTTCACCACCCGCAGGATCTACTATCAGTTGCTGTTCATTTCCAACTCCCGCATCCAATATGTTGCCCGAAGAGTATTTAGGGGAACATCGCTGGACCGAATTCTATGAGATAGAAGACGAAATTCCGGTTTCTTTCACCGGAGGAAAAATCACCATTATGAGCTATCAAGGCAACGACTTGGAGTTGAATACCTCCGAATCGATGCTCATTGGAAATGCGATTTGCGAAATTTATTCAGCCAGTGGGACGCTTATACATTCCGAACAATTGGCCGCTATTCACGAATCTGATTACACAACAATTACCATTCGTGAAGAGTTACCCAGTGGTATTTATCTCATCACTATAACAACAACGGAGGGAAGAGTTACCGAGAAATTTTTGGTGGCGCGCTAGCTAGCGCTGCGCTAAAGGATTTTCGGGAGAAGTTTCCGGTGTTGAGTGATGGGGATTCCTTCGAGTTAGATGTTTTTAACCGCAAAGGCGCAAACACCGCAAAGAAATTTTAATAAAAAACTCTGCGTCCTCTGCGCAGCAAATGGATTGTAGTTTTTTTAATATTAAACCACAGAGGACATAGAGTACACAGAGAATTTTTTCCTCCGTGTTCTCTGTGTCCTCTTTGTTTGAAAAAATTCTTATTCGGGCAGGATCTTCGTCACCGTCATTATAGCAGCCTATGGATTGCTCACAATTCCAATTGCAGCTGGCTCGGTAGCAAAGCAAACGTCATTCGATGATGCTCACATGGCCCCACACTGCGTATAGCCTCTCGGTGATCGATTGTTGGATAACCTTTATTCTTGCTCCAACCATACGTCGGGAATTCCGTGTGCAACTCACTCATGATTGTATCGCGGTGTGTTTTAGCCAAAATCGACGCAGCCGCGATTGACCTGTACTTACTATCGCCCTTGATAATACACGCATGATTAATCTCGGGATAGGGCTTAAAACGATTACCGTCAATGAGTAATAGTTCGGGCTTCGTCACCAATTGTGCAATAGCTCGATGCATCGCTAGAAACGACGCATTGAGGATATTAATCTCATCAATTTCCGCTACGGATACAATACCCACAGCCCACGCCAAAGCCTTCTCTTCAATGATGGGCCGCAGCAATTCACGTTGCTTCTCACTCATCTTTTTTGAATCGTTCAACAAAGGATGATCAAACCGCGGCGGAAGAATTACGGCGGCAGCAACGACAGGGCCGGCAAGACAACCTCTGCCCGCCTCATCGCAGCCGGCCTCCATCACTCCCTTTCGATAATATTTCTTCAACGCACTCATGAGTGTGGCATAATGTGTTCGACGACCTTCCAAAAGTCCTTGGCAGAAGAATCCCAATCAAAATTTTTCACTCGATTCAGTCCACGCTGAGTCAACTCCGTGCGCAAATTCTCATCAGAATCCATTCGAATCATAGCCTGTGCTATCTCCGACTCATCAAACGGATTCACCAACAAAGCTGCATCGCCGGCAACTTCA
>JBKCGW010000331.1:0-1442 GCA_046303175.1 Flavobacteriales bacterium | reverse complement strand
CAACATGGAATCATCGTTCTCGGTTTGTGCTTGTGTCACTTCAGAAAGCAGCACACAGCATAGCATGGCAATGCAAGTTTTCATAGGAGCAGAGATTTAAAGTGGAGTAAAAGAGACTTCTGCAACTACAACAGGGAGGGAGGGGGATTTATTTCAGTGCATTGAAAAAAAACATAACCGAGAACGGAGAATGGAGAATGAAGAGAGCCCCTCCATTCTCCATTCTCCATTCTCCATCAAACCCCGAGTGAGAACAGACAGCCTCACTCTTCGCAAAGCGTCCTTCGCCCTTCGTCCTTCGCACCTCGCCACTACTCCGTGTACCCCAAAATCTTATACTCATAAGGCATTAACCCCATCGCGGTGCCAATGAATTCCGTGGTGCCTGTGATGGCAGCGCTCCAAGCCGTATTTAGTAAAGATGCAGGCATGGGCACACTGACAGGTGTATTCCTTACATTCACTACCACCAGCAGATGCTCTCCGTTGAGTTCCTTTTCTAGGATGATGGCATCGTTGGCGTTGTGAAGTGTGAGGTTCCCGCGACGCGCAACTTCGAGATTGTCGTAAATACCATAGATCTCGAGATACTTCGATAGCATCGACGCATTTGCACTCCAGTCAATGGGTGAGTTGGAGAAGAACGGAATAGTAGCCACTCGCCCTACTTCCTGCCCTGTGTAAATGAGTGGCACACCGCGCATGAACACGTGCGCCACGGTTGCAGCCGTTGCGCCATCTATACCTCCAAACAATGTGGGCGGTGTTGCCTCCCATGCTGACTGGTCGTGGTTGGTGGTGAAACGTAATTTGTGTTTGCCGGTGGGCACCTGCATGTACTCGTTGGAGTTCGTGGCATTAATAGTAAAGGCCGGTTGACCGTTGAATACATTTTTCAACTGAGTATAATAATCCCATGCAAACGTTATGTCGAAACCTGATGTATAATGATCGGTTCGATCTCCTTCTGCAAGCATCACCAATTGTCTATTTGGAATGGAACGCAAACTTGCAATTGCCTCTGTCCAAAAATCGGCCGGCACGCCATCGGCATAATCACAACGGTAGCCATCTACATTCGCCTGGAGCACCCAATAGCGCATGGCGTCTATCATCGCAGCACGCATGTCGGTGTTATCAAAATTCAAATCGGCCACATCGGCCCAATTGGTGCCGGGCGGCATGATGACGTTCCCATTAGCATCTTGCGAGTACCAAGCGGTATTGCTCATCCACGGATGGTCCCAAGCTGTATGGTTGGCCACCCAATCCATAATTACAGCCATTCCACGAGCGTGTGCTGCGTCTGTAAGTGCACGCAAGGTGCTGAGGTCACCGTACTCGGAGCTTACCGCTTTGTAATCGCGCACGCTGTAGGGCGAGTTCACAGAGTTCACAGAGCCTATCGGATGGATGGGCATCAGCCAAATCACGTTTACATG
>JBKCGW010000330.1:0-1816 GCA_046303175.1 Flavobacteriales bacterium | reverse complement strand
CCTTCATCTTGGCTTTGGTCTGCTTCAGTTGCGACCATTCTTCCGTGCCCGATTCAATGCGATTCTTGCCATGCGTGTAGGCTCTAAATTGCTGATAGTCGTTGTTGACGGTTTGCTTCATTTGCTCCAACGAACGCATCTCACTCTCGAGATCACGCATCATACCATCTGCCTGCTTAAAGGCATCCGATTTTTGCTCACACGGTAAGTCACGATATCCCTTCTCCAATTCCGCAACTTGTGCTTTTAAGGTAGTGAGCGTCGTGTTGACCTGATCAACGGTCGATTTCAAATTTGAGTCTACATCTGAAGTTGTATAATACACTTTGCAGCCCGTGAGAAGGGTTAAACAACAATAGGCGTAAGTGCAAAGAAGTATAGGTCGGTTCATTGGTGAAAGATAACGCGGAATGAATAGGCTATTCATATCAGCGCTGATTCGGATGAAGATTCTAAAGGTTGAGTGTTTTTATATAGTTGGTTTCACAAAAAAATGCGCGCAAAACCAACTTTGTTTTACCGCACATAAATCGGCCTCTTCAACTTGCGACTGTATTTTGTTTGTAGCGAAATCAAGAAACCATCGATTAGCTTGTGCAGTGTTTCGGCATATGGATGCGCCGGTAATGAACGATGAAGCTTATCGAAGTAGTCGCCGAAATCTTGCCAGGTCGTGTTTTTGATGTCAAGGCTATTTAAGATGGTTTCTACACGCTGCGCTAGTGACTCAATTTCTTCCGTTGTAATTCCTTTTTTAGGATATTGCTTTTCGCGCAACTGTTGCTGTGCCTCTTGCTTTAGTGATGAGACCAAATCGGTCAAGGAAAAATCGTTTCCAAGAATGAGTATATAGAAGTTGGAATTCCGAGCAATCATTCCTTTCGATTCAAGGTAAGCAGCCATGAAACAGTATTTTAGGATTTGATCTTTTCCCAAGGGACTGTCCATTTTGAGCTCAAGGGCTATGAGTGTCGATGTGTCGTGCGAATATGCAAGTGTGTCCATATACATGAACTTCATTCCGGTAGATGCCTCGAAATCGTTGGAGCTACCCGCAATAGTCCATTCACTATCTTTTTCAAGTGTGAAATGGCTGTTTAAATAATTCGTTATCTCCATGTTCGGAAGCAACGACATAAAAACATCGAATTCCTTATTGAGAAACTCCTCTGAGAAAAATCGCACTCTGCGCTGAGCCTCGATGGGATTAATCAATAGTCCTTTCTTTGGGTCATCGTATAGATTCTCCACACTGGCTGATTCTATTTCACGACGTGTTTTTGTGTCGAGAGAAGTCGCGATTGATTTGAATTTTTCTTCTGTTAGCACTTCGTTTTCGCAAGACTGAAAAACATGCTCTAGCACCCGCTGTTGTAATTGGGTTTTGGATATGCCTAGGGCATTGTCTGTTTCCCATGTGAGTAATCGAATTACACCCGCTACTCCGGAGGTCCAGGAAATACGATTCTTTAAGTGATTTGTCTTAAACACAACGTGACGTTTCTGTGCCATGATACTAGCAGGTTAAGATTTAATGTTTTGAAATTTCGGCAATTGAACGAATATACAAAACACAATTTAATGACTAGTCAGTATGAGTACCTGTCTAAGTATTAATTACTCATTCGCCACTAGTCACTAGTCATTGATAATCGTGATTTCCTCAGACATCACCTGGTTACTCACATTCCCCGCCCGGTCGCGCAATTCAAAGGTGAGCAGCTAATGAGGAATCATGTAGCGCATGAATTTGAATTCATACAAACGCATCTGCACGAATTCACAGTAGCAGAGCGCATCATGCTGCTAAATCATT
>JBKCGW010000329.1:0-26831 GCA_046303175.1 Flavobacteriales bacterium | reverse complement strand
GAAGGATGTTGAGTACTTCAAATCGGAGGTAGCACGCCTGATACGCGAGGGAAAAATTACCGCCGATCCTAAGAAATAAAGAAATTGAAAGTAAGACCTTCCATATCGAACAAACTGAGGTTTGGTTTTGGTCTTTACATTGTGTGTGTAGGAATGCTGGCTTGGTTTACAGAAAGCACGCTCAAAGACAGCCGAGCAATCAATAAGAGGATTAATACAATTTACCAACCTTCCATTAAGTCGTTGGAGGAATTGGATAACCAGCTTATAAGGGCACAGCAACTCATGCAGCAATGGGCATTTGTGCAAAAGCGAGCTGACAGTCAGGAGCGGATAGAGGCAGTTACTTTGTGTACACAGCTTATGCCCGCTCAGTTAGCTAGGATAGATTCTATTTCAACTCTTTGGACAAAGGAGCAGCAAACAGAAATGAACATCGTGATGGCAGATGTGCAAGGGCTTTTGCTTGTCTATGCGGATGTTCGGAAACTTCTGCCGGATTTCAGTAGCTATGATCCGGATCTAACAGACCCGATTGTGATAATTACAGCACAAGAATATTTCATCCCAGGGGGTCATATTGAGCAGAAAATTTCTGAGACGCAGATTAGACTTCGAAATTTAATAGCCGAAGAACGAGCATATGTGGCTATCGAGCTTAGCAAGATGAATAGCTCATTTGGCGATCTTACCCAGGTTTTTGCTTGGGTTGCAGGTGTGGTTGTATTGATTGGAATTATTCTGGCATTCTTTACTATTCGTTCAATCGTACGCCCGGTAAACTCTTTGCGCAACAAACTGAATAATTTGTCGCAAGGTATCTATTCATTGCACTCAACCCGAGCCAACGACGACGAGATAGGGGATATGGCGCAAGCAGTCGATCGGTTGATAAGGAATTTCGAACGAACCAAGGAGTTCTCGCTCAGTATTGGTGCAGGCAAATTTGATATGCCCTATGAACCTCTTTCGCAGCACGATGAGCTTGGAGGCGCATTGCTGCAGATGCGCGATGACCTTGCATCATATCGTCATCAAATGGAGGAGAAGGTAGCTGCTCAAACCCTGGAAATCCGCGCTCAGAAGGAGCAGGTAGAGCAGCAAAATGAGCGTGTAACCGAACTTTACACAGATCTTCAAGCGAGTATTGATTACGCTCAGCGACTTCAAAACACAATCTTACCGGGACCCGAAGCGATAGCAGAAGTATTTCCAAATTGTTTCGTTTTCTACAGACCGAAGGCTACGGTAAGTGGCGATTTCTACTGGTTTGCCAACAAGGGGAAGAAGCTCATGTTTGCCGCGGCCGACTGCACAGGCCATGGTGTGCCGGGGGCGTTTATGAGTCTGGTGGGTCACAATGCTCTCAACCAGGCAACAAAGGTGTACTACAAGCCATCACAAGTATTGAATACTGTGAATCGATTGTCGGCTCAGGCCTTGCGCGCAAATGAAAATCATCTGGTGAAAGATGGAATGGACATCGCTCTTTGCACCATCGACAAGGACACCATGGAGTTGGAGTTCAGCGGTGCGCAAAATCCGGTGTATGTAGTCCGCGCAGGAGAACTCATTGAACTCGATGGGGACGGCTTCAGTATTGGTTCATACGTGAATGGCGAACGTGAATTCACTGGGAAAAAAATGGACCTGATGGAAGGCGATTGCCTTTACACTTTCAGCGATGGATACGCGGATCAATTCGGAGGACCTTCAGGCAAGAAATTTATGCGTAAACAATTCAGACAATTGTTGCTTGAGATACACACGCTGAGCATGGAGCAACAAAAGGAAGCACTCATGCGCAGGTTCGATGAATGGCGCGGAAGTCAGGAACAAGTCGATGATGTGCTGGTGATTGGTGTGCGCGTATGATTACGCAAACTTTTTACTGACGTCCACCAGAAATTTTCGAAGTAACGTTTTGCGGCCAATGAGGACCTGGAATTTCATATCGCTGCGGTCGGTAAGAGAAACACTGCTTTTAATTCTCTTGTTGCCAATTCGGATGGTGGTCTTTACACAGTAGCGCTTCTCCTTTTCACCGAAGGAACTTTTGAACTCCTTCAGAAAATAGTCTTTGAAATAGAAACGCTTCGTGTGATTTCCTTCTAACCGTAAATCGGCTTCAAGAATTTTTCCTTCAGCAGTATCGATTTCTTCGCATCGCTCGCAATGAAGCACGGTTCGAAACGCTCCGGTATCCACCTTCGCATCGACATGCTCGAAACCCAAATCGGGAAATGACACGCGCACGTGTCTTCCGATGGTCGTCATTTTGCGGGGTTTCAAATCCACAGTAAAAATCGTTTAACCCTGTGTCAAAAGCGCTTTCACCATTTCTGAGATAGCCTTGCCATCTGCCTTACCGGCTAGTGCTTTAGATGCAGCCCCCATTACCTTTCCTAAATCGCCGGGTCCTGAAGCACCTACAGAGGCAATGATAGCTCGCACTTCGGCCTCTAGTTTTTCGCCTGAAAGTTGCTCCGGCAAGTAAGCAGCAATGACTTGCGCCTGCTTGGTTTCTTCAGCGATGAGATCTTCACGTCCTTGCGTTTTGTAAATGTCAATCGATTCCATGCGCTGCTTGTAGAGCTTGTTGAGAATAGCAATCCCGCGGGTGTCATCCACTTCGCCACTGCCATCTTTGGTCATTTCAAGTAATAGCTTGCTCTTGATGTCGCGCAATGCCATGAGCTTGTCTTTTTCTCCGGCTTTCATGGCGTCCTTGATGTCGTTATTGATACGGTCAGTGAGATTCATATTGCTTCGTAATTATGAAACGAAAATACACTGCTTTTCACGCTGCAAAATTCAGTGCAATGAAAAATGTGGAGAGCTCTGAGAAAAGTCACCATCTGCACGTTGGCTGCGTCCGAACCTTGTATCAGCGAGAAATCAAACCAATGTGTATATGGAAAATAAAAGGGCATCTATCGACGACGTAATCACACACGCTGAAGATTACTTAAAAACCAGGCAGCGGCTTACGCAGCATGTAGTAACGGAAAAGGTGATTGTGCTGTCAGCGTCACTCATTACTGCATACGTTCTATTCTCCTTTTTTATGATGTCAGCCTTCTTCGCGAGTTGGGCCTTGGCCGGTTGGATTTCGCAACGCATGAACGATGCTTTTGCGGGTTATTGGATTGTAGCCGGTGGCTATGCCTGTGTCGCTCTTCTCTTTCTCTTAATGCGCAACACATGGCTTAAGAATCCTTTGATGAATACGATGGTCAATAACATTTACAACAATCCCAATGAGCAAAATGACTAACATGCAGCAATTGCGCGCTGAAATTGACAGGCTGCGCAAACAAGCCGACAACGAGGAAGCCATTATCCGAAACGATATTGCTAGTTTGAGAGAACAGTGGCAACCCATGAATTTACTCGTGAATTCACTTTCTTCGCTCACCGGCGTGAACGTTTCCAAAGACATGTTCGTCAACAATGGGTTCGTCTTTGGGTTGAGTCTTGTGCTTCAACGCTTATTGCTGAAGGCGGAAAATCAGGTCTCCGAAAAGGTGCACGAGTGGACGGATGCGTTGATTGGTAAAATCAACGATTTCATTTCGCGTCATGCGGAGTCACCGAAGGAGAAGTAGAAGATTTTGTGGTAGAAGACGAGCCGCTTAACAAGAGGGCGAGAGGTTCCCATCCGGGCATGCGATCAGCGATTAGTTTCAGGATTCCGAGGAAAGGCACAAATAAGATCATTCCGGACGACCCCCACATAACGCCTCCGGCGAGAATAGCAACAATGGTCATGAGGGTATTGACGTTGAGCTTGCTGCTCACAGCCCAAGGGAAAATAACATTGGCTTCCAGGTATTGGACAAACGTGAAAATAGCCACTACGCCCATCGGGTAATAAATAGAATCGAATGTAATCCAGCTCACCACAATCGGAAGCGAAGCACCTATCATAATACCTACATAGGGAATGAATGTGAGCACAGCAGCAATACAACCGAACAGAATCGCATGAGGCACGCCCAACAATAGGAGACCCACGCTGTTTAGTATACCAACACACAAGTACACTACCAGCATGCCTTTGATGAATTGATAGTAAGCTGTAATAGTTTCATTCAAAATGGTTCGCAATTCCGTCAGTTGAACATGCGGAAGAAGCGCGTGCAATACGCCCATAAGGCGCTTTCGCTCGTAGAGTATCAGAGCGGCTATAATCGGAATTAGAATTAGCAAAACAATCATGATAGATACGTTGCCTGCAGTTGTTTTTAATAACGGGAGAACTTCGTTTCCATAATTGCTTTGAACAGAGGCAAGCCAGTGTTGCTGTTCACTGAGGGTAATATGAAGGGTGTCATTGAGCCAGAAGGAGAGTTGAATCCAAGCTTCTGATATTTTCACTTGCAACTGCGCCCATTCAGAGGAAAATCCGGCAATTTGCCAAACGAGTAATGCAATCAATCCCGCCGCTCCAACCACGAGCAACGTCAGGCTCATACCAATAGCAGCAACCGAAGAAAATCCACGCATTTCAAGCCATTTGCAAACGGGGTAGAGGATGCATGCAATAAGAAGTGCAAAGCTTAGTGGGATGAAGACGGATCGACCTGCAAAAAGAAACAGGCAGATTGCCAAGATGAAAATAACGTTTGCATGGAATCTTGTCATACCAATTTGGGCACAAATGAGGTAAGCAAGATATCTATCACCACAGCGAATCGGATGATATCAGTCATGCTTTAAAAATAGAGGCTATCGAATACGATAGCCTCCTGTTTCGTTTGGATTATTTCTTAATGAAACGTTGTCGTGCGTGCCGCGCTGAGTCTTCATACACTTCGATGGTATATAGACCCCCGGCGAAAGACGACAGATTTAGGTTGTTGGTGCCCTCTAGTAGGCGGCCATTCATTATTTCTCTTCCCCCAATATCCGTAATTCTAAACCAAATTGGTTGATGACTGCTTTGCACATCTATAACTATATTTTCTTGTGCAGGATTTGGATACAATGACCAATGAATATCGGTTGAATTTTCAGAAACAAATGTTCCAATCTCAATATCTAAATTCAGAGTGCTTTGGCATCCGTCAGGATATAATATGATTAACACTATCGTTGCGGGACTATCATTCGACCATTGTACTTCAATAAAATTCGAACCTTGTCCCGTAAGAATATTACCTCCGCTAACCAGCCAGGTAAAGGATGCTCCTACAATGGGTGCGACAGAATAGGTTTGTATACTAAATGGATCTACAATGCTGAAACCAAGAATATCAGGAAGGTTACCTTGAGGTCCCTCAATTGTTTCTGTCAAAGAATAGGTGCATCCATTCGCGTCGGTAATGGTGCAGCTATAATCGCCTACGAGCAAATTATTTAATTGGGAAGAATTTGAAGTCCCATCGCTCCATTCGAAGTTAAAGGGCGGGGTTCCTTCGGTTACTACAACTTCAATTGAACCGGCTGCTTCACCAATGCAAGCAACATCGGAGACAATTGCATAAGCGGAAACACCGTCTGGATTTGTAACTTCTGTAAATGACTCTGCAACGCAGCCATTGGCGTCAGTTATAGTCAGTCCATATTGTCCGGCTTCCAAGTTGTTGATTAAGGATCCGCTTGCACCATTGCTCCAATTAAACATATAGGGAGATACACCGCCGCTTACTATGGAGTTAACAGCACCTTGTGGTGTTTCTCCGCATGCAGTTGATGTGGGAAGAAGGCTGATGTTAATTGGGTCAGGTTGAGTAAGAGTTACAAATACACTTGCCTGACAACCGACATTGTCCAATACAATGAATGTATAGTTACCTGCAGTCAAAGCATTCTGAGATGTGCCGCTGCCACCATTGCTCCAAAGGAATTGGTAGGGTTGTGTACCCCCTGTTACAATGGTGTTTATTGAGCCGGTGTTATCTCCAAAGCAAGCCGGAGAACTGCTCACCTGTGTTATGACTGGCGCGTTGATGTTATTAACGCTTACCGTTGTTTCCGCGCTGCATCCGCCGGATGTTGCTGTAATTGTATAGGTGCCGGCAACCAGATTGGTTGCAACCGATCCGGTTTGTCCGTTGCTCCACTGGTATTGAGTATTTCCGGTATTGCCTATAACTGAGGCGCTTGCGCTACCGTCATTTTGTGAGCATGAAGCAGGAGTGGAGGTCGCACTAACAACCAAGGGCTGTTCGGGTTGTGTGATGGTCACATTTGAATTAAGCATACATCCATTTTCATCGGTAATTACGACAGTATAAGTGCCTGCAGCTACATTTGAAATCTGTTGGGTGAATTGTATTGGCGAAGTGTTCCAGGCATAATTGTACGAACCTGTGCCACCTGAAACAAGCACAGATGCCGAACCGGTGATTGCACCAAAACAGGAAACAGGACTCGTTGAAGATGAAGCCGAAAGGGGAGCAGGTTCGGTAATGGTAAAGCTAAGCTGCTCAGTACATCCGACAGCATCTGTTACAGCAACAGAATAAATTCCGGCGCTTAGGTTATTGATTGAAGGTGACAAGGCACCATTACTCCAATCGTAAACAAATGGTCCGGAATTACCGATGGTATTCAATGTGATTGCACCATTGGATAGTCCCGCACACGTAGGGTTTGTGGTTGTATTGCCAACGGAGTAACCTGCACAACCGACATCAATGGGAGTCCCAACACATTCGCAATTCGACTGAATGATATCATTATTGGTGGATGCGTTGTTATCGTTGCAGACACTACCAATTTGTAAGCAACTATTGTCATTTATTGTTGCCGCAGGGTCATAGTTACATGCGCTTGGATTGGTGCATCCGAAAATTTGTGCTGAGGGACTAAGTATCATTCGAATACCGAATGCATTACCATTGCTGTATACCAAGCCATCAGAAGGTAAATAAATTAAACTCCCATAAGTTGGCTGCGTAACGGTGAATGCATCCAAAATGCGTATGGGCGATGAATCGCCGTTGCTATATAGCGTGGCGGATGCATAATAACCATTGGGTGAAAGAGTGGTTGGAAACTCAAAGGGTATGAATGCTTTGCCATTTGTTACATCCAGTTCAGTTATTGTGTAGGATTGACTCGTAAGGATGGGGGAGTCAACGATGTCAAAGAATATGTTGAGTGTGTCGTGAATCTCTGCGATTATTTGCCCACCCGCTACAGTTCCACCGGCTAAATAAATATCAAGTCCGTAAATGGTAGCTTCTGACTCAAGTTCATAATAACTCATGGCCATTAGGCCATCGAAATTGTCTGTAAATGAATTCGACCCCAATGATCCAATTAACTCCTCTCCCGGTGCATATAATTCATATGAATCAAGGCCGAATTCGTCAGCTGTAACCTGGAATTTTTTGCGTTGAATGTTGTTGGTTGTATTCAAATCACAACTTTGTTCAGTGCTTTGAAGATTGAAAAATGCCTCATAGTTGCCAATGGGAAGAGCACCAAGTGCGATTTCTTGGTTGAACGAAACTTCTGCCCCCGGCAGCAGAGTGCTTGCTGTATAGATAAAGTCACTATAAACGCTGGTGTTTGAATTCGTCTCGATGATATTAAGTTCAAGACCAACATTACTCAGTGGCTGTGCACCGGAATTTGAAAAGGAACTGTTAATGGTGAATGAATTGGGCACCAATTCCACAGGGATTCTTCCATATTCGATGAGAGTGGAAGAAAAATCCATTCGCGCAGATGTTAGATTGGCATCGTATTCAAATTGTTGGCGAATTTGAACATCATCGATATACCATGCATAACCCCAAATACCGGTAAACTGAAAACGTACCCATACTTGTGGAGAGTTAGCTGCGACCTCGCTGATATTAAAACTTTTGATGGTTGGGTTTCCCGGTGATACGCTTTGTGTTAGTTCACCATCTTCCCAAACTCGATATACACCGGGTAAACCGCTAATATCCATGGTTGGGTCGTCCAACATAGGAAAGGTGCCATCGGTGCTGATGATTAGCCATGTTTGCTCATCCGTAAATCGACGATATTGTGTCTCGAATTCGAGTATAACATTTGAATACCCCGAAAGGTCTATCGGAGTAGAGGTTGTAATATGCGGTTGCTCATAGGCAACGCCTGCGGAATTATTGTATCCATCGGAGTTGTAAAGGGCATAGCCATTGGCAGCGGTAGTACTCAGAATTGCCGGAGTTCCATACGCACCGGTGCTTTCAAGTCCCTGTCCTATTTCGAAATCAGAGTTGAATGTGCCATCATGCGCAATTATCCAAGATTGTGGATTGGAGAAATCGTCTAACCAAATTATGTCAGTACCATTTCCTGAGTCACACGGAGGACAGTCGTAATTGCATGAACCATCATCCGATGTTGCCGCGGGGTTGTAGTTGCAAGCTGTCGGATCTGTGCACCCTGGTATGCTCTGGAATGAGCATATTTGGCAGGAGTTGAAGCTATTGCAGATGCTTATTGGGCTAGCGCTTGTTCTTTCTAAAAATCGATTATCAGAGAAGCCACCATTGTCAACACCACAACCGCCGATCGCTGAAAAATTTGCATCTTCTTCTGTAAAGAATGAGCCTTGTGGATAACCTATTCGATACTTGTATTTTAAATAAGTAGGACAAACATTTGGCACGGTAACACTCCAAATATCATCTCCATTCGTGTCGCTCATTTGTATTGCACCCGATTGCCAAGCGGGTGTAGTGAAGTCGCCCATGACCCAGAGCACTTCACCATTGCTCATTGGAATATTGGAAACATCGACATTAAATGTGACAGTTGAAGGATCAACTAATGGATTGCAGGCCTGAGAGGAATTAAAGCAAACAACCGGCAAATTCAACGGGGTATCTCCCACAACGGTGAGTTGTCGGACTCCAATTCCTTCCCAACCTGAATCACCAATTCGATACTTGAAGTCATAATTTCCTGTGTTGAGTTGCAATGTCAAAGTCCATATGCCATCACCATCAGCATCACTCATTGGAGTACCACTCGCCCAATCAGTCAATGTTCCCATCAAATAGATGCCGGGTGAGGTATCCTCGCAAGCGGTGTTCATATCAACTTGGAATGTAACAGCGGCCGGCTGTGTGCATGGGTCACAGGAACTCCAGCAATAGACAGGAAGTACAGTATTCGTCTCGTTTATGAGTAGGTATCGGTTGCTATTGCCTAATCCACAGGAGCCCATGACAGTTTCGGATGGAAAATCCCACGCTGGACCATTGATAAATTTGAATTCGATAGGATCTGCCGAATAGGTTGTTATTAGGCCTTCCCAGATATTATCTCCATTCCAATCTTGAAGCGGAGTGAATACCATCCACGATGCATAGCTTCCATTGACAAAGACCCCTTCTGGATGTATATCTTCTCCGAGTTCACCACCAATGCCATCTGCATCCAAATCCACTGTGCTCATATCAACGCGAAGGCGAATAGCATTTTCGCCGCAATCCGCGCATTCGCCATAGCATACTGAATAAGAGGTAGCACTAGTACCTACCATGATTTGGCGATTGCTATTGCCATTTACCTCGACCGTGCAAGTAGCAGGAACGGTTTCAGCATTGGGCCAGTCTATACCATTCACAAACTTGAATTCATAAAGCCCGGGTTGCAACATCAAGGTTGCGGTGTAAACAAGGTCCATGTCATTATCGGTCATCAAGCCTGAAGATGCACTCGGCGTCCAGTTCTGATAATCCGGATTCTCCATCACATTGTCATAGTTGGGATCAGCAAAATTTCCAACTACATGAAGGTTGTCGCTCATACCGATGGCCAACATATTCACATTGAATGTCACTGGCGTTTGAGCTACCGTGTCATTTGAGAGAATTAGAAAGCAGATGGAAAGGGCTAATGTGAAGATGTGATTTTTCATCGCGAATTATTTGTGTTCTAAGCTAGGTTTGAATGATGGTTTGCGATAAGTGTGATTGTCGATTCAATCAACAGGGGGCTATTAATTATCGATTGTCTTCAAATAAAAAAAGGGACCATCTGCTGATGATCCCTTTTTAAGTCTGTATTTCGAAGTGCTTACATCATTCCACCCATTCCGCCGCCCGGCATTGCAGGCATAGCAGGAGCGTCTTCTTTGATGTCGCTGATTACGCATTCGGTGGTGAGCAACATACCGGCAATCGAAGCTGCATTTTCAAGTGCCACACGAACCACTTTCGTTGGGTCGATAACACCTGCTTCAATCAGGTTTTCGTAGCTCTCTTTGCGTGCGTTGTAGCCGTAGTCATCCTTTCCGCTGCGCACCTTGTTTACAACAACAGCTCCTTCGCCGCCGGCGTTGGCTACGATCTGGCGCAATGGCTCTTCAATAGCACGCACTACAATGGCGATACCTGTTTGCTCATCTTCGTTGGCGCCTTTCAGCTTTTCCAACGCCTTAGAAGCACGGATAAGTGCAACTCCACCGCCCGGTACAATTCCTTCTTCTACCGCTGCGCGTGTCGCATGCAAAGCATCATCTACACGATCCTTCTTCTCTTTCATTTCTACTTCTGTCGCAGCTCCGATGTACAAAACGGCAACACCACCCGCGAGTTTCGCCAAGCGCTCTTGCAACTTCTCACGATCGTAATCTGATGTTGTCTTGTCGATTTGCGCCTTGATTTCACCAATGCGCGCCTGGATGGCTTCTTTGCTTCCCACACCATTCACGATGGTGGTGTTGTCTTTGTCGACAGTGATTTTTTCCGCGCGACCCAAATCTTCGAGGGTAGCGTTCTCCAACTTCAAGCCTGTTTCTTCGCTGATTACCTGACCACCGGTGAGGATGGCAATGTCTTGCAACATGGCCTTACGACGATCACCGAAGCCTGGAGCCTTCACAGCAGCCACTTTCAGAGCGCCGCGAATCTTGTTCACAACCAAAGTAGCCAATGCTTCACCATCCACATCTTCTGCGATGATGAGCAACGGACGACCTGTTTGTGCGGTCTTTTCAAGCACCGGAAGCAGTTCCTTCATGGTGCTTACTTTCTTGTCGTAGATAAGGATGAAAGCGTTGTCGAGATCAGCTTCCATGTTTTCTGCATTCGTCACGAAGTACGGAGACAAGTAACCGCGATCGAACTGCATACCTTCAACTGTCTTCACTTCCGTTTCAGTACCCTTCGCTTCTTCTACCGTGATCACACCTTCTGTGCCCACTTTCGTCATAGCGTCAGCGATGAGTGTTCCAATGGCTTCATCGTTGTTGGCTGAAATAGAACCTACTTGCTTAATCTTAGCGTTGTCGTTACCAACGGTACGCGAAATTTTCTTCAAGTCGGCGATAACTGCTTCTACCGCTTTATCGATTCCACGCTTCAAATCCATTGGGTTTGCTCCACTTGCTACGTTCTTCAAGCCTGCGGTTACAATCGCCTGAGCGAGGACCGTTGCGGTAGTAGTTCCGTCGCCGGCGATGTCGGCTGTTTTGCTCGCAACTTCTTTGAGCATTTGAGCACCCATGTTTTCGATGGGGTCTTTCAACTCGATTTCTTTTGCAACCGATACACCGTCTTTGGTGATGTGCGGAGCACCGAACTTCTTATCGATTACAACGTTGCGGCCTTTAGGACCGAGTGTAACTTTTACTGCATTGGCCAATGCGTCAACTCCTGCTTTGAGTTTTTCGCGGGCCTGGGTATCAAAGGTTATTTCTTTTGCCATGGTTTATTCTGTTTCGATTGAAAATGGATTGTTGATTTGGTTTAGACGATCGCGTAGATATCAGCCTCACGCATGATGAGGTATTCTTTGCCGTCTACTGTGATTTCAGTTCCTGAATACTTGCCGTACAATACGGTGTCGCCCTCTTTTACGGTCATAGGTTCATCTTTCTTGCCTGCACCTACCGCTACTACTTTGCCGCGCTGGGGCTTTTCTTTAGCGGTGTCCGGAATGATGATGCCGCTGGCGGTGGTAGTTTCTGCAGGGCTTGCTTCAACGAGCACTCGGTCTGCAAGGGGTTTTACGTTTACTGACATGATGAATGTATTTAATCGGTTAATTGATTTTTTTGAATTGCGAATGCGCCGTTGTCACCTTTTATGCCAAGGCAACGGAGGGAATATTTTGGCAGAAAAGGACAAAAAAAATGTCAGTGTAAGCGACACACTGACATTTTGGAAGTTCGTTGAACGAATATTTATTGTCCTTCTGCAGGAGCTTGTTCGGCCGGTTGCTCGGTAGTTTGCTCGGTCGCAGCCGGCTCTGAACCACCTTCGCTGATGCTTGAGCTGGTGTACCAGCGAGCTGAAATGAGGCAAAGAACAAAAAGGGCTATACCCAAATACCAGGTAGCTTTCTCAAGGAAATCGGCTGTGCGCTGCACGCCACCCACTTGTGTTGTTCCTTGAAAGCCCACAGCAAGGCCGCCGCCTTTCGGATTTTGTACCAACACCACCAGTGCCAGCAATAATGCAATGATTACAATGAGAATGACGATTAACGATGCCATGATATTACTTTTTAAAGTGTTCTAAATTTTTTAATTGGGCTGCAAAGTAAATACTTTTTTCCGGATGTTGTTCCATCAATTTGCGGAAAGCTTTGCGAGCCTTGTCCAGTTTGCCTTGTTTCGCAAATAAAAAAGCCATGGTTTCGGTAACGATGCTGAAGTCTTCCTCGAGGCTGTCCTTCGCCATATTGCCCGTTGGATAATCCCCTGCTCTCCCTCTTGCAATCTGTGGTTCGAGCTGAATGAAGCGATCCACCAAATCGCGTTGGTTCATGCGAGCATCGGTAGAGCGAATACGTTGAATACCGTGCGATAAGGGGGTGGATTGGAATGCCGGCAGGGATTCCACGGTATCGTCCGATTCTTCAGCAGGTGGAAGGTCGGTATCGGCGGGCAACTGATGCTTGCGTTGTGCTCGTCGATAAATCAATGCAGCGTAGGAGTTCTCGTCTTCGGGTTCCAAATTGGCTGGTGTCGATTCACCCTCCGGCTCCTGATGGTGTTCCGGTTGCACTTCCATTTCGATAGACGTATGCACCGCATTCACCAAAAACTGAGCTTCCAATGTGTCGAGCTCGTTGATTCGGACGACTATGGTCTCATCGGTCGATTCCTCTTCAACGGTTATTTGGGGTGCATCCTCGGGTTCCTCGGCAACGGGTAGCTCGGGAATCAATGGCTCCGCGGGTTTCAACGAAACGCTTTCTTCAGGCACCGACTCGATGGTCGTTGGAACTTGTTCATGCTCCACAATGAGAGCGGCCAATGATTGCCCTTCCTGCGCATGTATTTCCTCAACAGGTTGCACTGTTGTAGTCGGTGTCCCCGCATGGATGTTCTTGAGGCGATGATAAAGCGCGGCCCGATGTCCGGTATAGATTGCAGCCTGCGATAGTTGATCGGTAAAACGCATGTCACCGCGAGCCTTGTAAGCGCGTGTAAGTGCGATTTGCGCAGCCCCAAAAAAGGGAAAACGCGCAACGGTTTCCCTCAACTCCACGAGCTGTTCATCCGAAAGTTGTTCGGGATGCATGAGCACATGATGGAGTTCTTCTTTGCGCATAGTGTTACCAGTTACCTACACTCGAGTTGTAGATCTCTTGGGTTAATTGTTCATTGATGAGCGACCACAAACTTTCTTCAATAGTAAATAAATCCTGGTTTGCTTCATAATCGGCAAACTTGGTAAAGGTTTTCTCGAAATTGTATTCGGGCTCGAGGCTATTTTCATACGTGACCTTTACGGTGATGGTCAATCGGTTCAGTGAGGCCGTTTCTGCAGCTCCCGATTGCACGGCAACCGGTGCGGTTCTATAGTCGATTACGGTGCCAGAGAATTTTAATTCACCATTGCGCTCGGCCAATCGAAGCGGGCTTTGTGCGAGTAAAAGATCTTTCAGTGATTCTGTAAATCGCTGCGCATACAACGGTGTTACCATAGCCGATTGCGGTTTGAAGTATTCTACCGAAAATGTTTTTGCACCGCTGTACTGACCACCGGTAAATGAATAAATGCCGCAGCCGGTGAGCGTCAGAATCAATCCTATCGTTGAAATCAATCTTGCCGACATGCTATGAAAGATTGTACTCCTTTATTTTTCGATACAACGTGCGCTCGGAAATTCCGAGTTCTTCGGCAGCATACTTACGTTTGTTGCGGTGCTTTTTCAGCGCTTTCTCAATGAGATCACGCTCCGAATTTTGAAGTGACAAGGTTTCTTCAACTTCAATCACCGGCTCCGATGCTTGTGGCAATCGAATAACCCCGGTTGTTTGGTTCGCATGCATCGCAGGAACAGTTTGTTGATCAGATGAAAATACACGCTGAATCAACTCTGCATTACCGGCATCGTGCGCAAAATCAACGCCCGATTGCATGAGTCCGCCAACCAATTTTTTCAAATCGTTCAGGTCGTTTTTCATGTCGAAAAGCACCTTGTAGAGTATTTCCCGTTCCGAGAAATTGTTCTGTGACGATGCATTTCCCGCTATCACCATTCCGCGCGTACCGAAGTCTTCATGTGGCAGGTAGAAGGCAATGGTCTGTGCCGATACTAAGCGGTCGTGCTCGAGCACATTCATTTGCTCGGTGATGTTCTTGAGCTGACGAATATTGCCCGGCCAGGAATAACTGACCAGTAATTCACGCGCTTCCGGGGTTAACTCCAGCACGGGCATTTTATAACGCTCGGCAAAGTCAGTAGTGAATTTGGCAAACAACAGGGCAATATCTTCCTTCCTTTCTCGAAGAGGTGGAAGAAAAACGGGCACTTGGTTCAGTCGGTAAAAAAGATCCTCTCTGAATTTGCCTTTTCGGATGGCTTCGCTGAAGTCCACGTTGGTGGCAGCAACTACGCGCACATTCGTTTTCTGAACCTTCGAAGATCCTACACGAATGTACTCGCCGGTTTCCAATACACGCAGCAAGCGAACCTGTGTTTGAAGCGGAAGCTCGGCTACCTCATCAAGAAAAATGGTTCCGCCGTTGGCCTCTTCAAAATATCCTTTTCGCGCTTCTGTAGCTCCGGTGAACGATCCTTTTTCGTGTCCGAATAACTCACTATCGATGGTGCCCTCCGGAATTGCGCCGCAGTTTACGGCTATGTAAGGCGCGTGTTTGCGCGCGCTGTAGGCATGAATGATTTTGGGGATATTTTCTTTACCGGTACCGCTTTCCCCGTTGATAAGCACCGACATATTGGTAGGGGCAACCTGCACAGCGATGTCCAAGGCTCGGTTGAGCATCGGCGCATTGCCTATGATTTCGAATCGTTGTTTTACAGCCCTGATATCCATTTTGGCTTACAAAGATTTTGCTTGTTCCTGTGTTCGCGGGTAGACATTTATCAGTTCGCCAATCAGCGTCACGGATGTACAGTCATTGGCCATTACATCTGCATAATCGCCGGGCGCACAATCCATTGTTTTCGGGAAAACAACCACGATGTTTTGCGAGTTGCGACCTTGCAAGTGGTCTTCCGATTTTTTGCTGGTGCCCTCAACCAAAACACGCTGTATGTGGCCGACGTGTTGCTTGGTTCGCTCCGCGGCGCCTTGCATTTGAAGGGCGATTACTTCCTGCAGTCGACGGCCTTTAACCTCATCCGGAACGTCATCTTCGAATTTGCGTTCCGCAAGTGTTTTTGGACGTTCGGAATATTTAAACATGAAGGCCATTTCATAGCGCACCTGTTCCATGAGTGAAAGAGTGTCCTTGTGTTCTTCCTCTGTTTCACCACAAAAACCGGTAATAACGTCGGTGCTGATAGCGCAATCGGGCATGATGCGACGAATCGCATCGATACGTTCCATGTACCATTCGCGGGTGTACCCTCGGTTCATGCGTTTGAGTACATCGCTGTTTCCGCTTTGCACCGGTAAGTGAATGTACTTACAAATGTTGTCGTACTTGGCCATGATATGCAGCACTTCGTCTGTCATGTCTTTCGGGTGCGATGTCGAATAGCGAATGCGCAAATCGGGATGAACCAGCGCAACCATTTCGAGCAACTGCGCGAAGTTCACGGTTGGCTTGGTGGCATCTAAAATTTCACCCTTGTTGTTGATGTTCCATTTATACGAGTCGACGTTTTGGCCAAGCAAGGTCACTTCGCGATAACCTTGATTGAAAAGGTCACGTGCTTCGTTTACGATGGTTTGCGGATCTCGGCTACGTTCTCGTCCGCGAGTGAAAGGCACTACACAGAACGAACACATGTTGTCGCATCCGCGCATGATGGATATGAAAGCGGTGATGCCGTTGCTGTTCAGGCGCACCGGCGTGATTTCCGCGTAGGTTTCTTCGCGGCTCAGCAACACGTTCACTGCTTTTTGGCCTTCGTCCACTTTGTCAATCAAATTGGGAAGGTCACGATAGGCATCGGGCCCTACAACCATGTCCACCAGCTTTTCTTCGTCGAGCAATTTTTCACGCAGTCGCTCGGCCATGCAGCCGAGTACGCCAATTTGCATATCCGGTTTGCGCTTTTTTACCGACCTCAGAAAGTCCAGTCGACCGCGAATGCGTTGTTCCGCATTATCGCGAATCGCGCAGGTATTGAGCAACACAACATCAGCCTCTTCCGGGTCGCGGGTAGTGCTAAATCCTTCTTTTGCCAGGATACTGGCAACGATTTCGCTGTCTGAAAAGTTCATTTGGCAGCCATAACTCTCGAGAAGGAGTTTGCGCTGTTTCTTGTTTGAATTGACCTCAGCATCCAGCATGAGGTATTCACCCTGTCGGGTTTCGTCGATTGTTTTTTCTTCCACAGTGTATGGCTGTTTTGAAAATCAGTGTTTTAAAAGGAGCGCGAAGATAGCGATTTTATGGGGATTTGGTTCGGCAGTTTTTTCATCGCATACATTTGCCGCTTTTAAATTGCGTCGGTGAGTTGGATATAGATGTATCAAATGGACGCTAAAAACAAATTTCAGAATGAGCAAAAACCTCGTCATAGTGGAGTCCCCTGCGAAAGCGAAAACCATCGAAGGATACCTGGGTAAAGACTTCGTCGTTAAGAGCAGTTATGGTCACGTACGTGATTTGCCAAAGAATGATGTCGCCATCGATGTTGATAAGGGATTCAATCCGGTTTACATCGTTTCTCCCGATAAAGAAGAGGTGATTAGGGAATTGAAGAAGTTGGCAGGAAAGGCGGAGGACGTTTGGTTGGCAACGGATGAGGACCGCGAGGGAGAAGCCATTTCTTGGCACCTTGCGGAGGCGCTTGGCCTGGATGTGAAGAATACGAAGCGAATAGTTTTTCATGAGATTACCAAGAAGGCTATTCAAGATGCTATCGCAAAGCCACGCACAATCGACATCGATTTGGTGAATGCCCAGCAAGCTCGCAGGGTGCTCGATCGCTTGGTTGGTTTCGAGCTTTCACCTGTTCTGTGGAAGAAGGTAAAGGCCGGACTCAGCGCCGGACGGGTTCAGAGTGTAGCCGTTCGAATTATAGTAGAGCGCGAGCGCGAAATTGAGAAGTTTGCCGCATCGTCATTCTATAATGTGCGCGGAAGTTTTGATCTGGGAAGCGCCATCTTGAAGGCTGATTTGAGCCGCAAATTGAAGGACGGACAAGAGGCCAATGCATTTTTACAACGCGCCAACGGAGCGACGTTCAGTATCACTCAAATGGATACGAAGCCGGCGAAACGAACTCCGGCCGCACCGTTCACCACTTCAACGCTTCAGCAGGAGGCAAGCCGCAAATTGGGCTTCAGTGTGTCACGCACAATGGTGATTGCCCAGCGCTTGTACGAAAGTGGTAAAATCACGTACATGAGGACCGACAGCGTGAACCTTTCCGATTTTGCACTGGATGCAGCGAAGCAGGAGATTGCCCGTTCATACGGCGAGCAGTATTCGAAGACACGTCAATATACCAATAAGAATAAGGGAGCTCAGGAAGCTCACGAAGCTATACGACCTACTGAAATGAGCGCCCATCAAATCGATGGTGAGCGCGATGAGCAGCGATTGTATGAGCTAATTTGGAAAAGAACCTTGGCCTCGCAAATGGCCGATGCTGAGTTGGAAAAAACCACCGCTACCGTGGGTATTAGCACCATGGAAGACGTATTGTTGGCCAAGGGTGAGGTAGTGAAGTTCGACGGATTCTTGAAGGTCTATGCGGAAGGAACGGACGACGAGGACAACGAGGATGGCGGCAGCGGTATGTTGCCACCGCTTAGTGTGGGTCAAGTTCTTTCGTTGCAGGATATCACCGCAACGCAGCGATTCACTCAGAAGCCCTCACGTTACTCAGAGGCCGCACTCGTAAAGCGATTGGAAGAGTTGGGCATTGGCCGACCTTCTACCTACGCACCAACCATTTCGACTATTCAGCAGCGCGAATACATCGAGAAAAAGGACAAAGAGGGTACACCTCGCAGTTACGAACTCCTTGTGCTGAAAAACGGAAGCATTTCTTCGTCCATAAGCAATGAGTTCACCGGCGCTGAAAAATCCAAATTGTTCCCAACCGATATCGGAATGGTGGTGAATGATTTCCTCGTAGATCAATTCCCAACAATTCTCGACTATGCCTTCACGGCCAACGTGGAGCAGGAGTTTGATGAAATTGCTGAGGGTAAGTTGGCTTGGCAGGAAATGATGAAGAAATTCTACAAGCCTTTCCACGAGAATGTTGCACATACCATCGAAAATGCGGCTCGTCAATCGGGCGAACGCGAGTTGGGAACAGACCCCAAGACAGGGAAGCCGGTTATTGCGCGCATTGCCCGTTTTGGTCCGGTAGTGCAGCTGGGTGGAAGCGAGGACGAGGACAAGAAGTTTGCGTCGCTGCGAGCCGGACAAAGTATAGGCACCATCACATTGGATGAGGCACTCAAGTTATTTGATTTACCTCGATTGGTGGGGGAATATCAGGGTCAGCCAATCACGGCTGCCATTGGTCGTTTTGGTCCGTTTGTAAAATGGGGTAGCTTGTATGCATCGCTTCGAGTGAAGGAAGGAGATGATCCGTTTACCATTGAGTTGGATCGCGCCATCAAGTTGGTGGAAGACAAAATCAACGGAGTAAATGCGGCGCTGATTCAGAAGTTTGACGAAAGGCCTGAAATTCAAATTATACAGGGTCGATTCGGTCCGTATATCAAGCGTGAGAAGGACAACTTTAAACTTCCTAAAGGTACCGATGCGAAGACGATTAGCTTGACGGATGTTCTTGCGGCTATTGCTGAGCAAGAGGCGAATCCATCGGCACGCAAAAAGGCGGCATCTCGCAAACCTGCGGCAACGAAAAAGGCAGCTCCGAAGAAGGCTGCTGCTCGAAAGTCGCCCGCAAAAAAATCGCCTAAGAAGTAAATAATTCGTTTCAACAATCCATCGTGTAGAATCCGATTTTAGGGTCGGTATGATTCACTCTGTGTGTGTCATTTTCGCAGCATGGATATTTCGGTTTTCTTATCGCGGAGCGAATTCCGTGATGGGCTTTCCTCGCCTCTACTCCCGTCGCACGTGGAGAAGCATGTTCACTTCTTTACAGGTGAAATGGAAGAGTTGGAAGGCAAGCGAGTTGCCATTATTGGGGTGTGTGAGGGTAGAGGTTCTGCAAGCGATTCCCAAACTGCCGATGCTCCCGATGCTATTCGAAAATATTTGTATAGGCTCCATTGGTTTGATGGGACACTTTCTGTCATTGATCTTGGTAACATACTGCCCGGCAATGAAATCAAGGATACCTACTATGCGCTGAACCAGACCTGCGAGGTGCTTTTGAGGAAGGGTATTATTCCTTTGATTATTGGTGGTAGCCAGGATTTGACATTTGCGAATTACCAGGCCTACGAGCACATGGAGCAGACCGTCAATCTGGTAACCATCGATTATCGATTGGATTTCGGAAAGAGCGATGGTGATATTCATTCTAAGAACTACCTCAACAAAGTGGTTCTTCACAAGCCAAATTATCTGTTTAATTACAGTAATATTGGTCATCAGCGATACTTAGTCGAGAGTGATTTGATGGAGTTGATGGGCAATATGTATTTCGACGCTCACCGTTTGGGAGACATGCAATCGGCGCTGCAGCGCAGTGAGCCAATTGTTCGCAATGCGGATATACTTTCCATCGACATGAGTGCCATCCGTATGGGTGAAGCACCGGGCACCACGCATGCAGGACCCAATGGATTTTATGGAGATCAGGCAGCTCAATTGTGCAGATATGCGGGCATGAGCGACAAGCTCACCTCATTCGGGCTTTATGAGGTGGATCTGCTGATGGATTTAGGAGGGCATACCTGCCATTTGGCGGCGCAAATGATCTGGTGCTTTTTGGAAGGTGTGTCTCAGCGGAAGGGCGACTATCCGGTAGGTGATTACACGGAATATTTCAAGTACATGGTGCCCATCACGCATGATGGTCAGGAGCTTGTTTTCTATAAAAGTCACCTGAGCGATCGTTGGTGGATGGACGTCCCTTACCCGGCAGGTTCTGCCACGAAGTACGAGCGTCATCATCTTGTGCCTTGTACCTACGAGGAGTTCCAGCAGGCGTCGTCGGAGGAAATGCCCGATAGGTGGTGGAAAACCTACCAGAAATTGGTGTGATTAGTAAACTGAAAAACAAAGAATTGAAAAAAATATAAGGGGTTGAGAATCCGCAACGACAGAGGATTTTTTTTTGACGAATTAAAAAAGTCTCTATATTAGCGTTTTTGCAACCAGTTTAAAGAAACCAAACCAAGCAATAACTACTTTCTTTTATGAAGAGAATTTTACTCTCTGTTAGTCTTGTTTTCTGCGTCCTGTGGGCGTTTGCTCAGCAAGACCCGCAATTTACGATGTGGCAATACGACCGCTTATCGGTTAATCCTGCTATGTCCGGTTTTGACCGCATGCACTGCATTACTGCCTTGCATCGCGATCAGTGGGACGGATTGGATAAGGATCCAAAGACCTATTTGTTCAACTACAGCGGTATGTTTGGTTCTAAGCAGAATATTGGATTCGGAACTACCATTTATTCAGAGGTATTGGGTCAACAGCAGAACACAGTTGTTCGCTTTTCTCCATCGTATCACCTTGCCCTGAGCAATGGTAATTTCTTTTCAGTAGGTGCCTCAGTAGGAATGTATGGTTCTAAACTCGGTGCTAACTGGGTTTTCATCTATTCAGGAGACCCATCAATTCCGGTGAGTGAGAAGGCACAAAGCGGAGCGGACTTAGGCTTCGGATTGAATGTTTACAAGCCTAATCAATATTACTTCGGGGTTTCTGCCACTCACTTGGCGGGTCCAAACCTTGAGGACTTGGGAATTCAATTGGCTCGTCACTACTATGTGATGGGAGGATATGAGTCAGCTATCGGAACAGATTTGGTTATTCGTCCAAATGTTCTTTTCAAGACCGATGTATCTTCAAAGCAGTTGGACATCAATGCGGATGTTCTTTTCAAGAAAATGTTTTGGGGTGGATTGGCTTATCGTCTGGGAGATGCAGTTTCTCCTTACGTAGGCTTCCAAAAAGATTTTGCTCCAATGGATCAGGGTGTGCGCACCATGAACCATGGAATCAAATTGGGTTACTCATACGACGTTACCACTTCGTTGTTGAAGGACTATTCAGCGGGCTCGCATGAAATTTTTGTGACCTACTGCATGAAGTTTAATCAGATGGATAATGGTGCCGGTCACAGTAATCCACGATTCTTGTAAAATAATTTGAAACTAACTCAGTTCTTATTGCGTAATGCAGGTTTTAACTGAGAGCTTGAATAACACCGCGAACAGATTTTTAGTAATAACCAACCCTATGGTAGAGCTTAAGAGATGATTGTTTACTAAAATTGGAAATCATGAAAAAGTCGTGTTTTTTTTTGTTCGTTGTCGCAGTTTTCGCCAGTTGCAGAGAGGGCGCGAACGGAGAACTAGTAGGTGCATATCGCGCTGAAGAGTGGGAGCAGATCAATCCCTACGGAATGAATTACATTCATTTCGGATCGTTTACGATGGGTCCAAGCGACCAGGATGTGCCGTATGCTTTGAACAACAAAGCCAAGACGGTTACTATTCCTGCGTTTTACATCGATCAAACGGAAATATCCAATAATGAGTATCGTCAATTCGTGCAATACGTGCGCGACTCGCTGATGCGCGACTTCCTGGCAAATGCCGATGTCGAAGGATACAAGGCCCCCGATCGCGATGACGGTCGTGACTGGGAAGTATTCATCAATAAAGGGTACGTATTGAATTGGGAAGAGCCTATCGATATGGAGAATGAAGATGTTTTTGAAAACATTTTCAATGAATTCTATTTGCAAGGTGCCGACAAATTCTACGATCGTTTGGAAGTAGACAATCGCAAAATGAAGTACCGCTACTGGTGGATTGACTACAAGAGCGCGGCTGTTAAGGCGGGCAAGGACGAAGAATATGGTGAGGTAAACGCTCTCAATCAATTGCATTCTGTGCGCGGACATAGTGATCGTGCGCAATTCATCATCGAAGAACAAACGAATATTTACCCGGATACACTTTGTTGGGTTTCAGACTTTACCTACGGATTCAATGAGCCACTTACAGAGAACTATTTCTGGCATCCTGCCTACGATGATTATCCTGTAGTGGGTGTTACTTGGGGCCAGTGTCAGGCTTTCTGCGCTTGGAGAACCCAGATTTTGAACGAGTTCAAATACATGGTTGGAGAACCATTCGTTCAACGTTTCCGTTTGCCTTCAGAGGCAGAATGGGAGTACGCATCACGCGGTGGTCTTGAGCTTTCGCCCTATCCTTGGGGAGGTCCTTATATCCGAAACAACCTGGGATGTCCGCTGGCCAACTTCAAGCCAATGCGCGGTGACTATGTAGAAGACAATGGATGTCATACGGTGCCTGTTTCATCTTACTCAGCAAACGATTATGGTTTGTGGTGTATGTCCGGTAACGTAGCGGAGTGGACCAATACTGCCTACGATGAGTCGGTGTATGAGTTCACACACGACATGAGCTCGGAATACGATTACCGTGCTCAGCAAGACGATCCTCCTAGCATGAAACGTAAAGTAATACGCGGTGGCTCCTGGAAAGACATCGGGTATTTTATTCAGACAGGTACACGTTCTTATGAGTACCAGGATACTGCAAAGTCATACATCGGTTTCCGTTGTGTGATGAGCTACCTGGGACGCGGAAAGAATGTTGCTCCTGAAGACTTTAACGAGGAATAATCAATTAAAACCAACCTTTTTATTAACCCTTACAAGCGTTTAGAAAATTATGAAACCTGGAAGTAAAGCGTGGAAAAAGTTTATGGCAAAGCTCTATGGTATTGGAGCTGCGGTAGTAATCATTGGAGCGATGTTTAAGATTCAGCACTGGCCATTTGCGTCGCTGCTGCTCGTAGTAGGTCTTAGTACTGAAGCTGTAATCTTCTTCTTCTCTGCATTCGAACCATTGCACGAAGAACCCGATTGGTCATTGGTGTATCCTGAATTGGCGATGCCGGAAGAGGCCAAGCACTCAATGAAGGAGCAAAATAAAAAGAGCACCAAAGGCAATATTGGTGGCGGCAGCGTTACAGCTCAGCTGGACAACATGCTTGCTGAAGCCAAAATTGAACCTGAATTGATTGCTAGCTTGGGTGATGGAATGCGTGCATTCAGCTCACAAGCTAAGGATTTGTCTGATATCTCTGCTCCGGCTACTGCTTCAAAGGAGTATGCTTCTACCTTGAAGACTGCAACAGAGAAAGTGTCTTCATTGGCCGACACCTATGCAGCGGCTTCTGAGTCTTTGACAGGTTTGTCTGACCAAGCGAAGAATGGTCAGGCTGCAGGTGTTCACTTGCAGAAAATGACAGAAAACCTTCAGTCATTGAATAGCATGTACGAGTTGCAACTTCAGGAATTGGAGAAGACCCGCAGTATGTACGGAAATATGAATGAACTTGTTAAGAATCTTGCTGATTCTGTTGAAGATACCAAGCAGTACAAAGAGAACATTTCTGAACTCTCTCGTAACTTGAAGTCTTTGAACACAGTTTACGCAAACATGCTTAACGCGATGGGTACAGCCCGCCAATAATTGTTTAGCGCTGCTCTGAAAAAGAACAACCAAACAACCAATTTAAAGATTAGAAAATGGCAGGCGGAAAAGAAACCCCCAGGCAGAAGATGATCGGTATGATGTACCTCGTACTCACCGCTCTTCTCGCGATGAACATATCCAAAGATGTATTGAATGCGTTTATCCAAATCAATAAGGGTTTGGGTAAAACCTCCGAGGTATTGCAGACCAAGGCGCAGGCTACGCTTGCAGGCTTGAGAGCCGCTAAGGAGGCTGATAAGGCAGCACCTTTCTTAGCGAAAGCTGAAGAAGTATCCAAAATGGGTGATGAGATGATCGACTACATCGAAATTCTCAAGGCTCGTGCAATTGCATGCTCTATGAAGGGTGATCCAACAGGTGCAGATTATGAGTCTTTCATGACGGAAGACAAGAAGAAAGCTATCGATTTAGGCTCGAAGGAAGGTCGTGAAAAGGTGACCAAGTTGGACGAGAACCAGAACAATACCACATTGCTCGTAGGTCCTAATCCTCAGGCTCCTCGTCAAGACCCTTGGTCGGCATATGAATTGAAGACCAAGTTGCTTGAATTTAAAGAAAAGTTGAAGGCGATTCAGGTCACCAATATCGATGGTAAGCAAATTGGACTCGATCAGCAAATTATAGCTTCGCTTGACAGCTCATTCGTTTACAACGATGAGCCGGATGCGGAGGGTAAGCTGGAAGTATGGGAAACTAATAAGTTCTTCCATACGCCTCTTGCTGCGGTAGTTGCAACTATGTCGAAAATCGAAACTG
The DNA here is from genome assembly GCA_046303175.1 of Flavobacteriales bacterium. Lineage (GTDB taxonomy): Bacteria > Bacteroidota > Bacteroidia > Flavobacteriales_D > Sanyastnellaceae > JAIBBG01. The sequence continues at coordinate 2,059 of JBKCGW010000329.1, read as the reverse complement.
ACGTTTTGAATGCTAAGACATCGGTAATGAGTTTCTTGGCAGCAAGTATCAACGCTACCGACTTGAAATTCTCGGACGTTACGGTTGCGGCTGTTCCATTACAGAGCTATGTATTGAAGGGTAAGGATTACGAATTGGAGGTTTACCTCGCAGCGTATAACAAGACCAGCAATACAAAGCTGTATATGGGTGGAGCTTACAACGGCGACAAAGTTCCAACACCAAGCACATTTGCTGCTTCAGGCGATGGAATCGCTGCTGATCCTGATGGTAAGTGTCGCTTCAAAGTGAACACAGGAGGTTTGAGCCTTGGCCCACACGGTTACACAGGTCAGATCGGTTATGAAAAGGACGGAAAAATGGAATTCATTCCATTCGCTACACAGCCATTCTTCGTAGGAGAGCCAGCATTGGTAGTTTCTCCGGTGAACATGAACGTGTTCTACCGCGGTTTGGATAACCCGGTTGAGATTTCTGTACCCGGTGTTGACCGCAGCGCATTGTCGGTTACTATGAGCGGTGGATCTATTTCACCTAGTTCAGATGGAACATACAATGTGAAGCCCGGTGAAGGTAAAGATGCAACGATTAAAGTTACAGCCAACATCAATGGAGAAAGCGTTCAAATGCCGGCACGTAATTTCCGTATCAAGCGTATTCCGGATCCAATCCCATCATTTGGTGGTAAGAAGCCTTACGATAGCATGATTCCTCAGGGTGATGCTTCGGTAGCGGCCGGTGTTCGTGCTGATATGGAAGGTTTCGACTTCCCTGTGACTGCGCAAGTAACCTCATTCATGGTTACGCTTGCAAGTAACGGGGTGTTGAAGGAATACAAGTGCAACGGTAACCGTATATCTGATGAAGCAAGTCAAGCGATTCGCAAAATGAAGAAGGGTGAAAAGATCTTCATCGAGCAAATCATGTGTAAGATGCCGGATAACACCGATCGTAAGCTTGCCTCTATTACCTTGAAACTGCAGTAAAAACGAAATACTATGAATCGTAAAAATCTGTTTCTGCTCCTGCTCTGTGTAATGCTCACCGCAGCGTCCAACCTGATTGCGCAAACGCAAACGGTTTTGGATGGTGCTTATGTGCGCGAACACAACCCAACCCGAAAGGTCATCAGTTACCCGTATTTGCGCGAAGCCGACGTAATGTGGGCGAAGCGTATTTGGCAAGTAATTGATTTGCGCCAGAAGATCAACCAAACCATGTATTTCCCCATCGATGAGTTGGAGAACCGCAAGAGTTTGTTTGATGTAATTCGTATTGGTCTTATTGATCAAGGTTCGATTACAGCCTATGGCACAGGACCTACTCAGGAGGATGACGAGTTTCGTTATCCGCTCGGGCAGACAGAATTGGATTCGATGCTCAACCCGGTGGTAATTCGCTATCGCGAAAACCTAGATACCGGTGAGAAGGAAGAAGTTCGCAACGTTGAAGAGGTAACATCTCGTGACGTCGTTTCTTACAAAATCAAGGAAGACTGGATTTTCGATAAGCAACGTTCGGAGCGTTATGTGCGCATCATCGGTATTGCACCGATTGTATTGCGTTACTCTGAAAGCGGAGAGGTAAAAGGTCAGAAGGAACTTTTCTGGCTGTATTACCCGGAATGCCGTTACATCTTTAACAACTACGATGTGTTCAACATGCACAACGGATCACAGGAAATGACCTTTGATCAGTTATTCCAAATGCGCATGTTCCAAGGCTACATCGTTAAAGAGGACAACGTTTACAACCGCGGTGTATCACCAACCTGGAAGGGTGTAGATGCATTGATGGAAAGCGAGCGCATCAAGAACGAATTGTTCACCCTCGAGCACGATTTGTGGCACTATTAAGAAATAGATAATGCATTGAAACGCCTCTTCGATTTCGGAGAGGCGTTTTTGTTTGATGACTGTCCGGGAAAATCGCTGAATAGGGTTGTACTTTTGCGCCCGATTTTACCATGGTTACTGTAGGCAATCTTACTATTCATTTCGGGTCCCGGGAATTGTTTTCCAGGATAGGCTTTTTCATTGGTCCACGCGACCGCATCGGT
>JBKCGW010000328.1:0-2919 GCA_046303175.1 Flavobacteriales bacterium | reverse complement strand
GGGTGGTGCGCAAGACGCAGAAGGCTCACGCAACGGCTGGCGCAACCTCTACCGCTTCTCAACCGAAGGTATTGCAGCGGAAACAGGCAGCAGCGAAACACTTGCCAGCGGACTCGACAACATCAACATTGTACCGAATCCTTATTACGCGTTTAGCAGCTATGAAATCAACAAGCTCGACAACCGCGTGAAGATTACCAACCTGCCTGAAGTATGTACCATCAGCATCTACGATTTGAACGGTACACGCATCCGTCAGTTCAAGAAAGGTGATCCTACAACTTCACTCGATTGGGATTTGAAGAACGACCAGAACATTCCGATTGCCAGCGGAGTTTATATCCTGCACATCGAAGTACCGGGCATTGGTGAGAAAGTGTTGAAGTGGTTTGGTGTAATGCGACCGGTGGACCTGGATAATTTCTGAGGACTGGGGACTGAGGACTGAGGACTGAGGACTGAGGACTGAGAAAAGGTAAGAGGCTATTGCCACTCAATAATCAGTAATCAGTAATCAGTACTCAGTATTCAGTACCCAGTACTCAGTATTCAGTACCCAGTACCCATTCTCTATTCCCTAATCGTGTTCTTAATAATCGGCTTGGGCTTCGGCACACTGCGTCGTGCTTTGCGAATGCTCACATTCAAATCGAAACCGATGAGCACAATCACGCAATTGATGTTGAGCCAAATGAGCAACACCATCAATGTTCCCAGTGAACCATAGAGTTTGTTGTAGGTAGCAAAATTGTTGACGAAGTAAGCAAACGCCAATGAGGTCACAATGAAGCTCAACGTTGCCAGTGTTGCACCCACGTTGAAGAATGTCCAGCGACGAATGCGTTTGCGCACACCTACATTGTACAACGTGCTGATGATGGCATATACCAGCGTGATGGAAACGCACCACTTCGCCACGTTGAGAATTGGGATATAACCTCTATCGCCAATGATTCCGATTTGGTGCAGGTATTCAAAGATAACTCCGCTGAACACGAGCACTACAACGGCCAACAGCATTATGAAGCCGAGTACGAAAATGAGAATGATACTCGAAATGCGCATAACCAATGGGTGACTCTTGTCTTCGAAGTGATAGCTCTGATTGAAGCCAATCAGAATTGCGTTGATGCTGTTCGATGCGTAATACAAGAGCAACACGGTACCGAGAGAAAGCAGTCCGCTGTGTTTCTGGTTGATCAAGTCGTCGAGTGTTTCTTCAAACAGCGCGAAGGTGTCGCCCGGAAAAAATCCACGGATACTATCGAAGAGTGACTTCTGAAAATCGTCGATCGGTATGTACGGAATCAACGTAAGCAGAATGATGATAGCAGGAAAGAACGCCAAAAAAATGCGGAATGAAATGGCAGAAGCACGCGTTGCTAGTTGACCCTTTACAATGGACTCCGCAAAAAACGACGACACATACCACAGCGATAGTCCTTGAAAACCGTAGGGACGCACGGTATCCAGGTAATGCACCGATTTGGCGACTACAGGCATGTTGCGCAATCTTTCTTTCCAGGAAACGGTTTCTGTCATCGAAGCAAAATTAAAAGCATTGCGACATTACATCGCCTTGAGGCTCATATCGAGCGATTGAATTTGGTGCGTGAGGGCGCCCATCGAAACATAGTCCACACCAGCAAGGGCATACTCACGAATATTGACTTCGGTAATTCCGCCCGAAGCTTCGGTTTCCACACGACTATCAATCCATTGCACAGCCTCTTCAATTTGAGCCGGGGTCATGTTATCGAGCAACACACGAAAAGCTATTCCCGAGTCGACAATCTTTTTTACCTCATCCATAGTGCGAGCTTCCACTTCCACACGAAGCGATTTGCCTGTATCACGCAAGTACTGCTTCACCTTGGCAAGTGCCTGCTCTACTCCGCCGGCAAAGTCGATGTGGTTGTCCTTTACCAGAATCATATCGTACAAGCCGAAACGATGGTTTACACCACCACCTATTCTCACCGCTTCCTTTTCGAAGTAGCGAAAGCCCGGCGTTGTCTTCCGTGTATCCAGCAATTTGCATTTCGTATCAGCAATAAGCGATTGAATGCGGTTTGTTTTTGTAGCGATACCGCTCATCCGCTGCATGAAGTTGAGCGCAAGTCGTTCGGCGATTGTAATACTGCGTGATGAGCCCTCGATATAAAAAGCCACATCGCCCGGGTGAATAATGGCGCCATCGTGAAGCAAGGGAGCAAATACCAATTCACTATCAACCTGAGCGAATACACTGCGTGCAACATCAACACCTGCTAACACGCCATCTTGCTTGATGAGCAAGCGCGCCTTTCCTTTAGCATCTGCAGGAATCGTAGAAAGCGTAGTATGATCGCCATCGCCGATATCTTCGGCCAGAGCACGACGAATAAAATCATCGACATCAAACATGCCGACAGATGAAAAACTATCCATAGAGTAAATGAAATGCTAAACCGACCAATTAACCGGCAGGTTCAATTTTCAGTTGTTTAATTTGAAAAGCATTGTTGCTTTTCTTCATGAAATAAGTCACCCGGAAAACACCCTTTTGCGTAGTCAAATCTCCAATACGAAATTGATCGTCGAGTTTCGATGTTCCTTGGTGCTTAACCGTGAATGACTGCGGTGTATTCTCTTTGAAAAACTGTCCGAGTATTTTTCGTGCTTCATCTTCCTGAAAAACGCCCTCCTTACCCATCACGGTCAATTCCACAGATGGCGTAAAAAATGACGACAATGTTTCGGCATCACCCTTCTTCAAGGCAGAACTGACAATAGGGGTGATATCACTTTGCGCCAATAAGCCGGATAAAGCAGGGATAAAAACAAGTACGAGCATCAAATGGTATCGCATGCGTTCATATTATTAGGTGTACTGTTCAAGCCAACTTCGGGTATCTCGAAGTTGCATGCTAACTTATA
>JBKCGW010000327.1:0-1743 GCA_046303175.1 Flavobacteriales bacterium | reverse complement strand
ACTTTCAGTCGGATGACGTAAGGCATGCCGCTATCCATGCGCTGCTTCACTTCGGCTTCGCTCAGTGCAAGCGAGTTTTGCAGCTGCATGCGTGAACGCGAATCATAGGAAAACGTCTGCTTGTTGCTTTCCGCTTGTTTGCGCATCGCATCCATTTCTTCGGGAGTATCGAATGCGTAGTAAGCGTGTCCGGTGCTCACCATCTTCTCAGCGTACTTGCGAAACATCGGCTTGCGTTCGCTTTGGCGGTAGGGAGCGTGTGGGCCATCACCGAATCACAAGCCTTCATTGGGCTCGATGCCACACCACTTGAGTGCTTCGATGATGTAATCTTCGGCACCCGGCACAAAGCGACCTTGGTCGGTGTCTTCAATGCGAAGCAAGAAGTCGCCGCCGTGTTTTTTAGCGAAGAGATAGTTGTATAAAGCTGTGCGCACGCCACCCATATGCAAAGGTCCCGTGGGACTGGGGGCAAAGCGCACGCGAATGCGTTTTTGGGTCATAAAAAGGGGGATAAAAATCCAGTCGCGAAGGTACGCTCTATGAAGTTTTTTTCACCGCAAAGGCGCAAAGACCGCAAAGAAATATTAAATAATTCTCTGCGTCCTCTGCGCCTTTGCGGTGAAAAACATTACTGCGCGAAGACAGAAGCACTATCCTTATACGTCGCCGCGGGATTCAGAATCATCACGGGAATACCTGCTTCATTGGTGATAATCTTCTGTTCACTGTCGATGCCGAATGCGTGCACCAGGCGGTCTTCGGCGGTGTTGAGGATGCAGATGAGGTCGATATCGGCGTACTGAGCATATTTGAGTAAGTCCTTCACGAAACCTCCCGAGCTAGAATCAGTGACTGCTGTTTTATACTTGATCTTGCGTTCTTCCATATAGCCTTCAGCGTAGGCTACGTTGCGCGCAAGCTTATTGTGCAAATACTCGTCGCTTTCTTTTGGCGAAACCAAATGAACTTCCGCACCGAATTTCTCTGCAACATCGGCAACGATCTTGAGCTTTTGTTTTGTCTCTTGATGCAAGTCGAGCGGGGCGAGAATTTTGTGAATGTATGCAGAGCGCTTATTTTCTTCCTGCACAATGATGAACGGCACGTTTCCTTCCGAAACAACGCGTAATGCGTTTGACCCAACGATGAACTGCATGCCGCGAAGGCCGTGTGTTCCCATTACGATGAGCTCTGCGTTTTCGCGTTCGGCCGCATCGGGAATATCTTCGAAGATATTACCCACGGCTGTGACGGTGCCTACCGTTCCCACACCCAGTTGAGCCGCCTGATTTTTCATTTGCGCTTCAGCATCTGCGCGTTCGTTTTCCTTGTCGACAATGTGTAGTAAGTGCACTTCGCTCTTGGTGTGCTTAGCGAGTTCGCTTGCATAACGAATAGCCACTTCCGAAACGGAGGTGAAGTCGGTGGGTACGATTATTTTGCTCATGGAACAAATATAGGGGCGAAGTGCGATGTGCGAAGTGCGAGTGGCGAGGCTTCTTTGGGGAGGCGGGCTTTGCAAAGCGAATTTGCTGGCTTTTGGTAGAAGCCTCACCCCTAACCCCTCTCCAGAGGAGAGGGGAATGCCCTTCGGGTTCACAAATTGAGTTGCTAAATTAATGGTCCATGTATCTTCTGTTTAAAAGCCAACCCTTAACGAGAAGGCTCTCCCCTCTCCTCTGGAGAGGGGCCGGGGGTGAGGCTGCGAGATAAAAGCAACACCCAAATACTCCGCACACC
>JBKCGW010000326.1:0-2754 GCA_046303175.1 Flavobacteriales bacterium | reverse complement strand
ATGGAATCCAAATCAAAATCGGTCAGGTTCTCTTCCAGCATTAAATGCCACAATCCTTGATCATCGGCTTGCAGAAGCGAATCCGCTACAATGTTTTGCAACGAAAGTGCACCATAAGCAATGGGCCCCCTTAAATCGGCGTCCCAGGTGGTAGGCTCACTTCGTTTGCAAGAAGACAAAACAAGAACGAATGCCAAACAGCATAAGACGAGTAGCTTGGATAATTTCATACGTATGCGTCGAAGTTGAATTCAATGCTCAATAATACGCGCATTTCGATAGAGCCTGTAATTCGTAATTATCAACATCAACGAAAGCGGAATGACAGCCGGATGAATGGATTGCGGCAACAGGAAATAACCAAGAATCACAGCTGTGCATCCAATCATGTTGATGATTGCAAACGCGGATGTGAGCCGTGGCTTTTGCTTTGTAAACAGAAGCAATAAATGCAGCGGTGAGGCCCAGAGCAAATTCCAATTGAATTTGGTCGCGCTGTGATCGGTGAAAAACCAAAGGAAAATAACAAGCAAGGAAACAACAGCGGTTACGATGAGCACCAAGCGATCGGTCCATAGAAAATGTGCTGTTGATTTTCTGTTTCGGTAGGCTATCCAACAGTGCAATGCCAACCACAGGGTGAAAAGCACCAACGGCGAAGTCAGCGGATTGGCAGTTAACTGAAGTCGGCTTGGCAGAATTTCTACTTCCTCGGCGCACAAGGGTTGCCCATCGATCGATGCAAATTTCAATTCACGCATCAACGAATCAGGCAAAAACATAAAGCCATAATCTCCAATCACATCATCGCAAGGCCTTCCCAGCGCCAGGTCGATTCCCAAATCACTCCAGGGCTGAAAATCCAAATAGGTCTGAATAGCTTCACGATACGTAGTTCCCGCTGCGCACGGATGCGTGAATTCAATTCTGTTTATCGAGAGCAGCGTATCCAATGACACATATCGAAAGCCCCATGCATCGTTTGGTTCTTGGGCCGTTGCGCGCACAATCATGTCGCGAATGCGCGATGAACAATTGTCGAAGAAAAAGTCGTAGCGATACACGCGATTCTCTTGCTGCAAATTTTCAATGAGCAAATCAAACAAGCGCTGCTTCTCCAATGGCGTGATTAGCAACTCTTGTTCCCACACACCGCGTCCCTCCTGGGCATAGGAGGCAAGGAAGTAATCGAAATATTCATCCTGCAATCGATAGTCAAGTTTACCGCGAGCGAACTTCACATAGAATCCCTCCTCCTCGTAATCGAAAGTTCCGTAATTGAACACGACATCGATGGGCCTACCGGCAAGGGTATCTTGTAGTCGCAAGGCCGAATGACCGAAGAGCGAATACAAATCAGGTCCGGGAGAACACGTGATCACGGAAAACTTGGCGCTCGGGGTAAGCGTGGCATTAGAAGCTCTGACCGCGAAATCGCAAGCCAGCAGGCATATCCACATCAAAAAAAGGTTCAGTGATTTCATACGTCCATAGTTCCCTTGAATACCTGTTCGGCCGGACCGCACAACCAGACATCGGTAAACGAACCGTCGGGCATCCGTTCAAATTTTACTGTTAAATCTCCCCCGCGCGTATGCACGCTCACACGTGTCGCGCTTGTGTTCTTGGAGGCTAGGCTCAAGGCCGCCGCTGTAACGCCGGTGCCGCAACTCAAGGTTTCCGCCTCCACTCCTCGCTCGTAGGTGCGCATCCACAATTCCTCTCCTTCGAAACGTACAAAGTTGACATTTACTCCTTCATGCCGAAAGCGCTCGCCGTAGCGAATGGCTCTGCCTTCGCGCACGATGTCCAATTCATAGGGATTGGGATGTTCAACAATAAAGTGCGGTGATCCTGTTTGCACGAGGCATTGGTTTTCTTCCCAACTCACAGGAGCCACATCTCGCATTTGGATAGCAATTTCGTCGCCGTTCACCACGAAAGCATGCACACCATCGATGGCCCTGAACATACCATGATTGGTGACCATGCCCAGTGCGCGAGCAAATGCTACCGCACAACGACTTCCGTTGCCGCAAAAACTTTGGGAAGCATCCGGGTTGTAAAAGTTCATGTAAAAATCTTCGGCAGCATCTTGCTCGATGAGTATCAAACCATCGCTGCCAATGCCGAAATTCCTGCGGCATAACCGAACGATTTGATCAGCACTCAGTCGAAAGTGCCCGCCGCGGTTGTCGAGCATAATAAAATCATTGCCCGTGCCGTGGTATTTGAAAAATGGAATCTCCATCACCGCAAATTAAAGGGACGAACCTCTTTTGGTGGGCCGAAAAAAACAAAGTTGCCGCCATTCCCTTGTAAATTGCGCTCCATTCAACCAGCAGAACGCATGTCTTCAATCACCGAGAAGAAAGAAACGAAAAAAGAGCAACTCCTGAGCAGCGATTTGTTGCTGCGCGCCTTCGGGCTTATGGCCACTGCCAAAAGCATGGCCGACATTTATGAGGAGAATGCGAAGGTCACTTCCAAATATGTGCATGCCACCTCACGCGGCCACGAGGCTTGCCAACTTGCTCTTGGATTGCAATTGAAGCCTCAGGATTTTCTGAGTGCATACTACCGCGACGACAGCATTATGCTCGGCATAGGCATGACACCCTATGAGCTCATGCTGCAACTCATGGCCAAGCGCGACGATCCGTTTTCAGGCGGCAGAACCTACTACTGCCACCCCTCGCTTCGCCGCGACAACATGCCCAAAATTCCACACCAGAGTTCGGCCACCGGCATGCA
>JBKCGW010000325.1:0-4521 GCA_046303175.1 Flavobacteriales bacterium | reverse complement strand
ATTGTTATCAACGTTGATGAGGTCAACACATACTCGACCGTCGAATGTAGCTTTGATGCTACCGTTGCTGATGGCGTGACCAGCGCTGGCTGAACCTTCCGGACCATCGAGTTCGAAGCTGTGACCGATAGCGCCGATAACAACTACGTTGCTAAGTGATCCACTCCAAGCTTGGTCTGTATCGATACCGTCGTCACCGCAATTGAATACAACCGCGTTTGTTACGTTTACAGATCCACCGAACCATTCGATACCGTCGTCTTGATTACCTACGACCTCAACGTTTTCGATAGTAGTACCGTTACCAACGCCACCCAAGGTAAGACCGTTGATTTCGTTACCTGCACCAATGTTGGCGCCACCGTGACGAATTGAAATGTAGCGGATAGTACCTGAGTTATCGGCAGCATCGTTGCCACCGTAAAGTCCGTTAGGATCTGAAGTTGGGATACCCTCAATTTGAACTTCGCTAACATCGCCTACGTCATTGGAAGCAGAGATGGGAGCTCTACCCAAAATGATTACACCACCCCACAAACCGTTTACGGTTGACTCGAGGTTTGGACTTGCGAAGTTGCCTGCAGCCATATCAGCATAGTCGATTTCGTCAGCAACAGAAGTGAAGATGATAGGTGAAGTAGCAGTTCCGTTAGCGATCAATTTACCGCCACGAGCAACTAAAAGAGCCGTAGCATTAGCGCCTGTTCCGGCTTCGCCTTTAACAATAGTTCCCGGTTCGATGGTGAGTGTTACTCCGTTTGTAACCGTGATACGACCTGCCAATTGGTAGATAGTACCTGCTTCCCAGGTAGTGTTGGCAGTGATGTTAGATGTTACAACAACAGTTCCCGGAGTTTCTACCGGTGGAATGATGGTGTCGTCTGAGTCATCGTCTTTCTTGCAAGACGTCAATACCACTGAAGCTCCGAAGAACCACATGGCGATAAACTTAAGGTGTTTCATTTTTTGATTGGTGTTTGATTTGCGCTGCAAAACAATTTTCACCAAGCCAAGGCAATGTTACATGCGTTTTAAGAAACATGCTTGAAGTGTTAAGATAATATCACCTAGAGTTAAGAGTGTTAAGAGAGGCTACTCTTAATTACTTGTCTTTTAGTCGATTGTCTATTTCGATGCGCAGCTGTTCGAGCTGTTTTTTCGAAAACTCTTGGTTCTCTTCATTGCGGCCCACAATCGAAAAGCTCAAGTATCTCTTCGGATTTAATCGCATGTCATTCAGCAGTAAATCGAGGCTCGTGGATGCCTGCACCACTTGGTTGTGCAAGGAGTCTGATTGAATCAATTTACCGAGGCTTCCTTCCCCGCTGTTGATTTTTTTGGTGATGTCGTTCACGCCTTGAAGGGCGTTATTCACCTGACGCAGAGTTGCAGCCAAATTCAATGCAGCCAGCGAGTCGGTTATCATGGAAGCATTTTGAATCGCATTGGTGAGCGCTTCGTTGTTGTTGCGAAGGTTTTCCGAGATAGCATCCACATTGTCGAAGATGGAACTCAGATTGCCTTTGTTGTTCACCAAAATGCTATTGAGTTCGTATGACGTTTTTTCCAGGTTTGAGATGGTGTTCTTCAAGTCCTGAAAAACTTCGGTAAGGTCTTGCGTTTGCTCATTACTCAACACCTTGCGAATATTGGTAATCAGAGAATCAACACTGGCAAACAGCTGAGTGGATTTTTGCTTGAGCGGTTCGATTTCTTGCTTAACACTTTCGGCTAATCCAAGAGAAATACTGGTTTGCAGTGTGTCCTTATCGAGTGCCAGTTCTTCACTGGTACCCAGCACGAGCTGTATGGCTTTTCCACCGAATAAATCAGCATCAAAAATTTCAAGTTGGGTGTCTTTGGGGATGCGCAAGTTTGCATCGCGCAACAGCACTTCAACAACGATTTTTCCCGATCCGTTTTCATGAAGATGCACAGCCTTTACGATACCAATTTTATATCCGTTGAGGATAACAGGATTGGAGGTTTGCAATCCGGCAGAATTCTCATAAACACCGTAAAATTTTTGCTGCTTCTGAAAGAGGTTGACACCTTTGAGGTAACTCAATCCGAAGTACATTACCACGATGGATACGACTACGATTACACCAATCAGGAATTCGCGACGAATTTTCATTTCTTTTGGGTTAGGGTTACCGCTTTGGCCAGGTCGATGCGCACATTGTCTTCGAAGGCCACGATGAATGCGTCTTTGAATCCGAATCCAATAAGTTTATCACGAATCACTTTTGCCTCTGCATAGCTATCTGTTGTGCCTGACAGATATTTATAGATTCCGTTGTGTGTGTATTCTTCGACGTTCTTGATTCCTTTGAAATCGGGGGCATCCGGCTTGAGTGATTTTGCTGAAGTGAGAATCTGTATTTGAAATTTAACGCCCTTCGTTATGTTTTTGCTGGGAACGTCGGATGGTTTGTTGATGACCAAACCTGTAGGGTTATCTGCTGTCTTGGTGTCGGCTGGTTTGGGTGTTGTTTTAGGCTGTTCAACGGCCGGTTTGTTTTCCGGTTTGGGTGCAGGACTCTCCGTCTTCGCTGCTGTTGCTGTTGCCGCTGCCGCAGGCTTTTTCTCTTCAGCTGCGGGTTGCGTCTTGGTGCCCATCGACGCGGCTATGGTTTCCGCGGGCGTGGTTTCTTTCTTCTCTGCTTTTGGTTCGGGCGCTTTCACAGGCATGTCCACAGGTGGCTTGGCCGATGGAGATTCTTTCTCTTTGAAGTCGCGAAATGCTCTGTAAATAGCAGATGCCATGTAGGTTTTACCTTCGTCGCTGTGCAGGAATTCTTCTTCCTCGGGGTTGGTAAGGAATCCCAATTCAACCAAAATGCTGGGCATGTTGGTGAAGCTGATTACGTAGTAGCCCGCTTGCTTCACACCTCTGTCTTTTCTACCTACACGCGTTCTGAATTGGTCCTGAACATTTTTAGCTAAACTGATGCTCTTATCGAGAAATGCATTTTCACGCATGCTCAGGATGATGTAGGTATCCGGGTTTTTGGGGTCGAATCCTTTGTAGTTCTTCTCGTGGTCTTTTTCCAGGTAAATGGAGGCGTTTTCACGCATGGCCGTTTTGAGACTTTCTTCCGATTTGTGCAGGCCCATCACAAAGGTTTCGGCACCCGATGCGGATTTGTTGTCGTTTGCATTGCAGTGAATGGAAATAAACAGATCTGCCAATGCCTCATTGGCTATTTGAACGCGCTTGGCCAGCGTGGGGAATACGTCAGTTTTGCGGGTGTAAACAATTTGAACGTCGGGGTAGTGTATACGGATGTACTCGCCCACAATCATGGCTACGTCGAGCGATACATCTTTTTCCGTTTTCAGCAATCGTCCGGTGCCCAGGTTACCTGGGTCGCTGCCACCGTGGCCCGGGTCGATAACCACCACAAATTTCTTGTCGGCAATTGTGGATGGTAGGGAGTAGGACATCAAAACGACACCGAGCACAAGAAATAGGAATGCAGCGCGTTTACGCCGTGCAAATCGGAAACCGGAGGAGCATGGATTACTGCGTTTGTTATTCATAGCTTTGAGGCCGTATTAATCACAATTTACAAAAATATTTTCGTCAGTTGGAGGTACGCTCGTCAATTGGTAGTCTTTTCACCCTGCTCTTGTTGATAATGGCATGCCCACATCAAATGCACGCTGTTGAGCGCCCGACTGCTTTGTGTGCCGATACTCTCAACGCTCCACAAGCAGATACTATTGCTCCCGCCGACGATTTGGGTCTCGACTTCCCCGTGCAATACCTGGCCGATGACTCTACGGTGGTGGATGTAAGAAATGAGCAGATTCTTCTTTACGGCAATGCGCGTGTTGTATATGGCAGCATGGAGGTGACCGGTGACTTCATCGCGTTTTCCCTCGAAGATTTTACAGCAAGGGCATGTGGTAAGCGCGATAGCACGGGAAAAGTAATCGAACGAGCTACATTCAAGGACGGTGATACCGAGTTTAAGGAAGATTCACTGGCGTATAATTTCAATACGCAGCGGGGAATTAGCTACGGCGTCCGAACGGAGCAAGGGGAGGCGCAATTGCTCTCCGCTGTTTCCAAGAAGGCAAGCAACAATTGGATATCAGTTGGAAATGGTAAGCTCACCACGTGCAACGCGGAGAATCCCCATTATCATTTTCAATTGAGCCGCGCCATGGTTATTCCAAATGACAAAGTGGTATCCGGTCCTTTGTATTTGAAATTCCGAAAAATTCCCACACCGCTCGCCTTGCCGTTTGGCTTTTTCCCCAATAAACAGGAGTCTGTGCAAGGCATTTTGTTGCCCGGATATGGCAATGCAAACGAGAAGGGTTTTTTCATCCAGAACCTGGGTTATTATGTGCCTGTAAATGATCATCTCGATACCAAGTTTTTGTTCGATGTGTACTCACGAGGCAGCTGGGCTGTGCGCAACGTGACCGGGTATAAAAAGAACTATCGCTATTCGGGTAACTTCAATGTTTCGAGAGTGGTCAACGTGAATGGGATTCCGGAGTTGC
>JBKCGW010000324.1:0-8157 GCA_046303175.1 Flavobacteriales bacterium | reverse complement strand
TTGCTAATTGATTAGTGCCTCGGCCCTAGATCGAGAGAATGCGCGCAATTCGCAGTTCATCACGATTGGGCAGGTGGCGGTTGTTGATGGCTTCGGAAAGCGGTGTGTAGGTTTCACGGTCGTTGATGATGCCGATCATTAAGTCTTTTCGTCCTTCCAACAAACCTTCTACCGCGGCCACACCCATCCGTGAGGCCATCACACGATCGTAGCAAGAAGGAGCACCCCCACGTTGCAGGTGTCCGAGTACCGATACGCGTGTTTCATATTCGCTGTATTTCTCTGTTACTTTCTTGGCAATTTCATATGCTCCACCACTCTTACTTCCTTCTGCTACGAGCACAATAGAACTCGACTTACCGCTCTCTTCGCTTTCGCGGAGCGTAGCAACCAAGTCATCAATGCTCATTTCGTCCTCGGGTAATACGATGGCAATAGCACCGGTTGCAATACCCGCCTTCAATGCGATGAATCCGCTGTTGCGTCCCATCACTTCCACAAAGAAGAGACGGTTGTGAGACGTGGCCGTATCGCGAATTTTATCGACTGCATCCACTACTGTATTGGTTGCTGTGTCGAAACCGATACAATGATCTGTACCGAATAGATCATTATCAATTGAACCCGGAACCCCCATTACAGGAATACCGAACTCTTCAAAGAAAACGTGTGCTCCCGTAAAAGTGCCATTACCTCCTATGGTGATGAGAGCATTTACGCCGTGCTTCTTCATGTTGTCGAATGCCTGTTGTCGGCCTTCCTTCGTCATGAAATCCTTACTGCGCGAACTCTTCAATATGGTACCGCCGCGTCCGAGGATGCGAGCCACTGAGCGCTCGTTGAGCTTTTTGAAGTCGCCTTCAATCATGCCCTGGTAGCCTTGAAAAATACCTTCTACTTCAATGTTGCGGTATACACATGTGCGCACCACGGCGCGAATGGCCGCATTCATTCCCGGAGCATCGCCTCCGCTGGTAAGCACACCTATTTTCATTTTCTGAGTGTTCATGGTTTGTTTATTTGGTCAGATTTTCCTTGCAAAAAAATCGGATTCAAATGTAAGTGTATTTTGTACACTAAGGTTTCGTTTGCGTTAAAAAATCAATGTCCTCCTCCACTTACAGCATCCACGTCGATACCCTGAGTCTTGAGAATACGATTCACCTTGAATGCAAACCAAGTGAGATATCCAAAGCAGATAACGGCAATTCCGTAGCTTGGGTGAATACCAATCACATCGGCGAGTTTACCTTGAATAGGCGGAATAATCGAACCTCCCAAAATCATCATGATGAGGAAGGCAGAACCTTGTGAGGTGTATTTGCCCAATCCTGCAATCGATAGTGTGAAAATGGATGGCCACATAATGGAGCAAGCCAAGCCACCGCAAAGGATTGCATAAACGGCAACCATGCCTGTAGCAAGGGTTCCGACGGTGAGAGCGACCATACCGAAAATACCGAAATACAGCAGGGTGCGCGCAGGATTATCATTGCTGATATAGGCAGCACCCATTTGCACCAGCACGCAGAGGAAGTACCACTTCAACGGAGCAACATCGTGTCCGGCGAGGTAAGTAAAGAGCATTACTAATCCGAGTGCAATGAGAGGCACAACAAACTTGAGAATTCTTTTAGTAGAATCGGCGAAATCGAACGCACCAATGGCACCTGTCCAGCGACCAATCATGAGACTTCCCCAAAACATGGCAATGAACGGAGCTGTTTGCGAAGACTGAAAACCTCCGAACTCCGGCTGCTTTAGGAGTTCAGCCAGGTTAGACCCCATCGCTACCTCTACGCCTACATAAATGAAGATTGCCAGCATACCCAATACCAATTGTGGAAATTGCATGGCCCCCCAACCGGCGGGATTCTTCTTGGCCAATGCATTATTAACGGGCAATGCAACAACAATCACAGCGAGAGCTGCCAACAACCAGGTAAGCCGCATTTTTTCAAGCGGCTCCTTTAATTCTGTAATCATCGTTTGGTTGTACTCGATGTTGTTATTGATTTCTGCAGTATTGTATTCTGTCGCACCTACCAGCTGTTGCTTGAAAACATCGATTTGCTGCTCGTAGTCGGCAATTTGCATCGCCTCAACCGAGCGGTAGCTGGAGAATACCGGAACAAACACCAGTACTAAAAGACCGGTAATGATGAGCATACTCGCCATGGCTTTACGAGCGGGTTCAGGCTTTTCCAGAATAACTCCTGCAGGTACTTTTTTGGAGAAACCAAACAAAGCTGCTGCGCCAACGAAGAGTAATCCCACAAAAACATACAGATTGATCACCTTACCCAATGGCAAACTGTTAATCTCTGCATCGCTCACTGCCTGTGCGCTTCCGAAAAGCGCTAGTGCCACTACCAAGGGTCCAATCGTTGTCCCGAATGAGTTCACGCCTCCTCCGAGATTCACGCGGGTGGCTCCCGTGAGCGGATCACCCAATGAGATGGCCAATGGCTGCGCAGCCGTTTGTTGAAGCGAAAAACCCAATGCTACTATGAACAGACCGAGCAGCATGCCCGGGAAACTGTTGCCGTTCACGGCAAGTATCATGGCCAATGCACCCAACGCTGAAAAAAGCAAGCCGTAGACGATACTCTTCTTGTATCCCCATTTACCTACCAAATCCATTCCTGCCAAGTTACCGTAGATAAACAATGCAAGGGCCCCCACATAATAAGCCAGATAAAAAGCAAAGTCAATAAGCTGACTTTGGAATTGATCGAGGTTGAAGAAGTGCTTACAAAAAGGTATGAATACGTTGTTTCCTGCAGCAATGAAGCCCCAGAAAAAAAACACAGTTACCAGAGTGCCTAACGCCCCCTTGGCTGTTTGTGTGGTTGATGTTTGTGTCATCGTGGGTGGATTTGGTTTGTTTATTGAAACTGCTTCCGACTTATTGTAAAAAGTACGCAATGTAGATAAATAAAGGAGAAACAGCCTGTTTTTGTTAAAATAATTTTATGTCCGATTGAAATAGCCACTCACGAATTGAAGAATCGGCTCGATGCTCTTATTCCAATACACTGCATCGTGCTTGCCCGGACCCTCTTTGTATTCATGGCGGATATTCAGCGCCGTCAATTGATTATGCAATCGCACGTTGGCCGCATAGAGATCGTCTTCTGTTCCGCAATCTAAGTGAAGAAAAAGGCGGTCGGGAACGACCTCGTCGGTCATCTCGACAATGGAGTGATCCAACCAATTCTGCTTGCAGCAAACCGTATCACCCAAAATCATTTCCTTGTACTTCCAGGAGAAGGTCTTCTTGAGAAGATCCACACTTCCGCTGGTGGAACAAGCCGCGCCGAACAATTCCGAATGGCGTATTGCCAGGTACAGACTACCATGGCCGCCCATGCTTAAACCGGCAATGGCTCTACCCGATCGGTTGCGAATAGTAGGGTAATGCTCGTCGATAAATGGAATGAGTTCCTGTGTCATGTATGTTTCATAGCGAAAGCTTGTATCGACCGGACTATCGAGATACCAGCTGCGCACACCTCCGTTGGGACAAACGATTATCATCCCCATCTTATCGGCCCATTGAGGCAGCTCCGGCTTGATATTCAGCCACGACTGATGATCGCCGCCGAGACCATGGAGTAAATACAAAACCGGTAATTGCTCCTTTGCCTTTGCCGAAGGCTGAATAACCACGCAACGTGTCTGCTTGTGCATTGAATTGCTGTAAACAGATACCGTATCGACCGAGGCAGCCCTTAAAAATGAAGGAACCACGACGGAAGCAATCAACAAGAAGTAAAGACGGATGCATCTATTCATAGCGGCAATTTGTGCAAGAAACACAGATAGCAACCAATTCTATAGCCCCATTTTATAAACAAGAGCAGAGTGTTATCTTAGCCACTTCAAATCACTATTCCCTTCCATGATGGACGTTTCGGTAGACTGCGCTGTATTTGGCTTTGATGAGAAAAAACTCAAGGTTCTTCTCATTGAGCAAAAGCATGCCGGCACAGATAAAAAATTACCGCGCAAACAAATTGCTCTTCCCGGCGATTTACTGAAAGAACAGGAAAGTTTGGATCAATGTGCCAAGCGTGTTTTGAAAGAACTTACCAGCTTGAAAGGAATTTACCTGAAGCAGTTCCATACGTTTGGTGACCCAAAGCGCGTGCAGGACTTAAAAGACCAGGAATGGCTTCGACTTTTCAGAGCGCACCCCGAGAGACGTGTAATTACAGTTGGCTACTATTCTTTGGTAAAAATGGATGAGTTTGAACCGAAGGCCTCCAGCTTCGCAGGAAAAACCAAATGGGTAGACGTCTATAATATTCCGGAGCTTGCCTTTGACCATAATGAAATCGTATATAGTGCACTCGAAATTCTTCGTCATGAATTAGTTGCCGACAACATCGGCTTCGAATTGTTACCGGAGAAGTTTACGCTTTCAGAATTGCAGCATTTACATGAGATCATCCTCGACAAAAAACTCGACAAGCGCAATTTTCGAAAGAACATCCTCAAAGGCGACCAGCTTACCGCACTGGAAGAAAAACAAAAAGGGGTGCTGCACAAACCTGCTCAACTCTACAAATACAAACGGATTCAGAAATGATTTCGCGTCTGCTGCAAACATGTTTTGCTACTTGCCTTCTATTTTTCGCCTGGTCATCCTACCGCTCTCAATCCATTCCCGAGTTCGGACCTGTTTTTCCGCAGAACGAAGTCACGTCTATTTACATTACCATTAATGCCGACAGTCTGCAATGGATGATTGCAAATCTGGAGAACGAACATGAATTTCCGGCAACCTTCGTTTTTGAAAGCCAATCGATAACCGATACAGTAAACAACATCGGTTTTCGTCTACGAGGGAATACGAGTTTGACAGCGGCGAAAAAATCATTCAAGATTTCATTTAACACCTTCGACGCAGGTGGCGACTGGCAAGGATTGGAAAAGATGAACTTGCTTGCAACCGTAAACGACCCTTCGCTCATGCGCAGAAAGTTGTCGCATGACCTCTATCGCAAGTATGGAATTGCTGCCGCGCGCACTTCATTTACGCGACTCCATATCAATAACGAATACAGGGGACTCTATCTCAATGTTGAGCAAATCGATGAGCAGATGGCATCGACCTATTTCGATAACCAAGGCGATGGCAACTTGTATAAATGCACCTACCCGGCCGATTTGGATTACATCAGCAACAATCCGGATGATTACAAATATGCACTTTGGGGAACGAGACACTACGAGTTAAAAACAAACGATTATCTCGATGATTACTCGGATTTAGCGTCGTTTATTTCAGTACTCAACAATACTTCCACAGCTAATCTTTCGTGCGAATTACCTCAGAAATTCCATGTTTCGGAATATCTAAAAATAGCAGCTATAGACATTCTATTGGGGCATTGGGACAATCACATTTTTCTTAAAAACAATTTCTACCTATACCACGACCAACTCACCGACCGATTCCGATTCATTCCCTATGACCTTGATAACACATTAGGGATTGATTGGATTGGCATCGACTGGTCGAACCGCTCTCTTTACAACTGGTCGATGGATGGAGAGGACAGACCCTTGTATACGCGTCTCATAGAAAACGCAACATATCGTGATCTATTCAGCAAGCACGTAGAAGTGCTCTGCGACACGTACTTTCATCCAGATACCCTCGCGGCGCAAATTGAGCACTGGCAGGATCTGATTGCACCTCACATAGAAGCCGACCCTTATTATCCGATTGACTTCGGCTATGACATGCAAGACTTTTACAATGCACCAACTGAAAGCTGTTGCAACCATGTGCCCTTTGGTATTCTTGCCTACGTTGAAGCACGTCGCGCGAGTGCATTAGAACAACTGGAGTCGTATGCGCAAGTTGCCGATGCGCAGTGGATAACACAACGCATCGATACTAATGCGGTCAGTTTACGAGCACAAATAGAAGGCCCTGTTAATTCGGTTCAAGCCAACTACTCCTGGGATGGGAGCGCATTCAGTTCGGGTACAATGACGGCAGCGGCAAACACCTTTACCTATGAAGGTCCGCTATTCAATACCGCGCAAGACAAGCTTCACTATCGGGCCATTGTAAATGGTAACACAGCCTTTCCTTGCACACCGGATTTTCATTGGATGACACGTTCCGATATGGGTGTGCGCATCAATGAAGTATGTGCTTCGAACCAATCCATCATAGCCGATAATGCCGGCGAATACGACGATTGGGTTGAGCTCTACAACACAACTAGCAGCTCCATTTCGCTGGCCAATTGTTTTCTCACCGATGATCCAACCAACTGGAATCGCTGGCAACTACCGGACACCTTGCTACCGGCAAATGGATTCATGCTGTTTTGGCTGGACGATGATATGGAGCAAGGACGACAACACGCGAATTTCAAATTAGGTGCGGGTGAAGAATTAATGATGTATCGTGTGGAAGAAGGAAGGCCACGCATTGTAGATCGTGCAAGCGGATTTTCACCCATTGGCGACCAAACCTGGGCTTTGCAACCTGATGGAGGATCGGAAGTTGCGTTTACATCAGGCACTCCTGGCGCAACGAATGAAGTTAGCCTTGTTGCTACATCGGAAGATCTTGATGTGTTTGTATATCCGTGTCCTGCGCAATCGTTTTTCTACTGGCCCTCGCATTCAGCAGCGCGCCTGTATACTTCGGTGGGACAGCTTTTATCAAGCGCGATACAATTTGGTGAGAATGCGTGCTCCCATCTCGACTCAGGTGAGTACTACATCGTATCAAACGAAAGCACGATGCGACTGGTGGTTGCTCGTTAATGAACGTCTACACACAGCCGCATGTTCTTAATCCGCTCCTAAAATTAGCCGCGTGATTCCGCACATGAATACTTTTGGCTCATACAAACTCTTACATGCAACCTATGAAAAAAATCTACTTTGTTATTACAGCACTTGCCTTGTCATGCGGCCTAATTGCCCAAACAGTGCCTAACGGAAGCTTTGAGGACTGGAATAATACTCAAGGATTTCCGGAGCCCGATGGATGGGCTACATTCAATATCTTCTCACTCTTTACCGGTTCTGACTATGGTGTAACTCAAGAAGCACCCGGCGCAGTTGGCAGCTCCTATGTGCGATTGACCTGCACTGCTGACATGGATGGCATGCCAACTCCATCCGTTGCGTTCACCGGGAATTTGAATCTGTTAACACAAACGGGCTCCGCAGGTTTCCCTGTAAACAACCTTCCTAACTTCCTTTCAGGACAGTATCGTAGCCAAATCAATGGCGATGACATAGCAGGCGTTATATGCTATTTTACCCGCTGGAATGAAGCAGCCGGTGTCAGCGATACTCTCGCCCTTGGAAGCCTTGAAGTACTTCAATCTCAAAGTAGCTGGCTGAATTTTGACATGCCCATTGTGCCCATGATGGCAGGAACACCCGATACCTGCATCGTATTCATGATTGCAGGCGGTGGTAATTTCCCTGAAGTTGGTAACTACCTCGATGTAGATGATTTGCACTTCACGGGTGGTGTATCATCTGTTGAAGAACAAGTTGAAAACACATTTGCCGTATACCCTAACCCGATGAGTAATGAGTTGCAACTTGATCTTACAAGCTTGGAAACCATCAACGACGTAACACTATTCGACGCACAAGGTCGCCTGGTAGAACAATGGCAATTGGGTGCTTCACAGCAAACGTTGGATGTCGCTCATCTGTCCCCGGGATTGTATATACTTCATGTAAGCAATCGCAATGGACGCTGGACAAAGTCGTTGACGAAGAAATAATTTCATTTCGAATAGAATCAGAAAACGCCGGGACTTATCCCGGCGTTTCTTTTTGCATACCACAAAGCAATTCTGTTTACGATATTTGCGCGCCCGCGATGAATCTATCCTCTGCCATACAACACCGCATATTTCAAGTTATCCAAACAGAAGCTCAAAAGTTGGGCGTGGAAGCGTATGTTATCGGCGGATTCGTGCGCGATGTGTTACTGGGCAGGCCGAATACCGACATCGATTTCGTAGCCAACACCAACGGTGTTGAACTGGCTCGTGCGAGCGCCAAAGCCCTCGGCATCAAAAAAATCGACATCTTCAAAACCTACGGCACTGCGCATTTTCGCTTCGGTGAGTGGGATTTGGAGTTTGTCAATGCCCG
>JBKCGW010000323.1:0-1613 GCA_046303175.1 Flavobacteriales bacterium | reverse complement strand
GATCGTCACCGTTGAAGCCAATCACAGCAATATCGCCCGGAGTGAGGGTGGTTTGCGAAAAGGCAACAAATGCAGAGCAAAGAATAGATAGAGTGGTAAAAATCTTCTTCATCTTAGTTAACTAGTTTGGTGCAATGTAATCATAACCTTCACATAACAAATAAACCCACAATTAAAATCGTGGGCTGAAAAGGAAAAAAATGAGAATGTGTGATTGGCGGATTTCTCGTTATGATTTTCTTTCGGAAGAATTCAAGAATGAGAAACAAAAACAGAATGAGAATGAATGATTGGCGTTCCCTTCAATCCTACTATCCTGTTATCCTACTATCCTCTCATCAATTCGGACAAGTCGATCCAAACAAACCGATAAACAGTAGAAGATCCGACACACCAATGAATCCGTTGTCATCCAAATCGGCCGGGCAATCGCTGCCGCTGCAGGGAAACTGACAACTCAAATCATCGACCGTAGCCGCAGGATTGTAGTTCACTGCCTGTGGATACATGCAGCCCGGCACATCGCAAGCAACAACATCGATTGTGGTCGAAACAGTCGACGAGCCTTGTGCATTCGAAGCGGTTAGCGTGATAGAATAACTACCCGGTTGGTTGTAGCAAATCGTTCCAGGATTTTGCGCGGATGTTGGCCCTGTGGTGCCTGCAAACTGCCAGTTCCACGTTGTTGGTTCGCCCGAAGAAGCATCGGTAACCGTAATGCATTCGCCGGCGCATACTTGCGTCTCCGAAACATCGATGACCGCCGATGGTGGCAGTGGTTGCACGCCCGGACAACAGTTACCACCGGGGCCAATGGCCAACGAGCCCGCGGGCCAGCAGCCATACTGTGTGTAGTAGTAATACAGTGTGCCGCCAAATTGATTGAGGAAGTAGGCCACAATTTGCTCCGCTGTGTTGCAACCTCCTTGGTATTCTGTGCCGCACGAATAACCGCAAATGATGCTTGCATTTCCGTTGGCATCTGCCAAAACACCCGGAGGTGCAAACAGCACTTCTGTTTGAACACCGGCAGGCGCTGTGACGGTGGACTGAACGATACCCAAACCACAATGGTCGTTATCACCTTCAAAACCTGCGTAAAGCACTTCGCTCACATTCGATGCAAATGCTCCTGTTATGACCACTGAACAAGCCTCGTAACTGCACACACCAATCTTCAAGTTGGGGATGTCCTCATCTACATTGATGGTGAGCTGTCCGCCGTCATAGTTGGCATACACGATCACGTTGCCCGAAGAATTGCAGAACTGGGCGATAGCAATAGCTGAGAGTAGCGTGAGTAAAAAAGTGCAAAGTGCTTTCATGGTATAGAGTGGTTTTCGTTGATGCGGGTGTACCAAAGTAAATCAAAGTTGGATAACTCCACACTTTTTGCGAAGGCGAAGCTGAGCCCATGCGGGTATCGGGTGTGAGGCGCTCGGCCCATCCCCCGGCCCCTTCCCAGAGGGAAGGTGAGCCAGTCTCGCAATCCCCCCACGGTTAAAATCGTGGGCTTGAACGAGAAACACGCTGAGCATGAGAATCAATGGTTGGTGGATTTCTGATTCGCCTTCGGAAGAATTCAAGAATGAGAACCACAAACAGATTGAGAA
>JBKCGW010000322.1:0-4138 GCA_046303175.1 Flavobacteriales bacterium | reverse complement strand
CGGAAAAACCACCACCAGCTCGATGATTGCGCATCTATTGAAGCATAGTGGCAAGGGATGCAATGCTTTTTTGGGAGGGATTGCGACCAATTACGGAACGAATTTGCTCCTCGATAACCAGGCAGAGTGGACCGTGGTGGAAGCCGATGAGTACGATCGCTCCTTTTTAACGTTGTCACCGGCGATTTCTATCATTACCAGCACCGATGCCGACCATTTGGACATCTATGGTTCGCATGAGTACATGAAGGAGTCCTTCAATTTATTCGCTCAAAAGCTTACGGCAGGCGGTAAGTTGATTTACCGCAAGGCCTTGCCAATTGATACGGCGGCGCTTGCGGCCGGAGTGCAAAGCACGGACTACAGCGGCACCGAGCAAGCCGGTCATTGTGCCTCGCGCATTGAGATTCGCGATGGTCGTTATTACTTCGATTATCAGGCGCAGGGCGAAACCTGGAAGGATGTGGAACTGGGTCTGCCCGGACAACACAACGTAGAGAATGCAGTGGCTGCCATTGCCGTTTGTCGTGAAGTAGGTCTTACCGAACAGCAGATACGCGCGGGCCTGAGTTCGTTTCAGGGTGTGAAGCGTCGTTTTGAATACCACATCCGACGTGATGACCTGGTGCTCATCGACGATTATGCCCACCATCCCGAGGAATTAAGAGCGTGCATCACCTCGGTTCGGCAGTTATACCCTCAAAAGCATATTACGGGTGTTTTTCAGCCCCATTTGTTCACGCGAACCCGCGATTTTTTGGAGGAGTTTGCCCGGAGTCTGGAGCTTTTGGATGACGTTATACTCCTCCCCATTTATCCGGCCCGCGAATTACCCCTTCCCGGAATTGATTCACAATTGCTATTGGATAACATTTCCAAACCCGCTAAAAAACTCGTCCAGAAGCATGATTTATTAGCAGAGTTGACCGGAAGTCCGCGCCAAGTGATTGTAATGCTCGGGGCAGGCGATATAGATGCGCTTGTAAGCCCTGTATCGGCGGCCTTTTCGGAAAAATAGTCGGGAGGTTTTTCCTTCCGAATACAGCCAAACCAAATGACGAAGGAGCAAGGAAATATCTTCATAAAGAACATAGAACGACGCAAGCGTATGCGAGCGATTGTGGTCTATTCGCTTGCGCTTATTGGGGCTGTAGGGTTGTTTGTTGCATTGGGTTTTGTGGGAAAGAAGCAAAGCGATACGCGTTGCTGGAAGTTGGATGTGCAGGTAGAGCCCATCGATGGTTTGAAGTTTATCGATGAGCACATGATAGCGGCGCTGGCCGACAGTGCAACCGATATGATTGTGGGCAAAACATTGAGCGAGGTCGATTTGGGAGCAATCCACAAGGCTATTGCGGCGAACTCTTCCGTGAAGGATGCGCGTGTTTACACCACGGTTGACGGAAGGTGCATTGTTCAGGTTCAGCAGCGCAAACCGATTGCACGCATATTCAATCGCGCCGGTGAAAGTTATTACCTCGATAGCGAGGGTTATACGATGGAGGTTTCGAATTTGACCGCTAAGAAGTTGCCTGTGTTTACCGGCGAAATACCCGATGGTATGAGAACTGGGAGTGTGTTGAACAACGTGCCCGATAGCATTGCCTGGAAGTCACCACTGGATGAAATCTACCAGTTCACGCAAATCGTTGCGCGTGACACGTTTTGGAGTGCACAGATCGAGCATGTGTACATCAACACAGGAGGTGAGTTTGAGATTATTCCACGCGTAGGCAGTCAGCGCGTAAACGTGGGCTACATCTATCACCTCGATAGCAAGCTCAAGAAGCTGCGTGCTTTTTACGAGTATGCAGCATTGAACGACGACATTGAACGCTACAGTGCAATCAACGCCCAGTACAACGGGCAGGTGGTTTGCGTGAAGCGATAGAGATACCGGATAAACGAAAATTGAACAACAGAAAACGAAAAACCCTATGAATTCAGAGATCGTAGTTGGCTTAGACATCGGAACCACCAAAATTGCTTGTTTGGTGGGACGCAAAATGGAGAATAACAAAATCGAGATTCTCGGTATTGGCAAGAGCGAGAGCATTGGTGTTACTCGCGGTGTAGTATCGAATATCGAGAAGACCGTACAGAGCATTCGCGCGGCAGTAGAAGAAGCTGAGCGCGAGAGTGGTGTCAACATACGATTGGTGAACGTAGGAATCGCTGGTCAGCACATCAAGAGTTTGCAGCATCGTGGTATGCGCACTCGCCGCGACTTGGAAGAAGAGATTTCTCGCACCGATATCGATGCGTTGATTGATGACATGCACAAGCTTGTTATGTTGCCAGGAGAGTCCATCATTCATGCGTTGCCACAGGAATATACTGTAGATAGCGAGACAGGAATTAAGGATCCTATCGGTATGTGCGGCAGTCGCCTCGAGGCAAACTTCCACATCATCACGGGTCAGATTACTGCTATCAAGAACATCTACAAGTGCGTTACCAAGGCCGGTCTCAACGTGGATGCACTCACGTTGGAGCCTCTCGGAAGTGCTGCGGCTGTATTGAGTGAAGAAGAGAAAGAGGCCGGAGTAGTGTTGGTCGATATAGGCGGTGGTACAACGGATGTAGCAATTTTCCAAGACGGTATCATTCGTCATACTGCGGTTATTCCATTCGGTGGAAATATCATCACAGAAGACATCAAGCAAGGTTGCACCATCATGCGCAATCATGCTGAATTGTTGAAGGTGAAGTTCGGAAGCGCGCTTCATACCGAGAACAAGGACAACGAAATCGTTTGTATTCCCGGTTTGAAAGGCAAAGAGCCGAAGGAAATTTCGCTGCGCAATCTTTCGCAGATTATCCAGGCACGCATGGAAGAAATCATTGAGCACGTGTATTGGGAAATTCGCAACAGCGGATACGAGAAGCAGTTGATTGGAGGTATTGTGCTCACAGGCGGTGGATCGCAATTGAAGCACATGCGCCAATTGGTGGAGTATATCACCGGTATGGATTGTCGCATCGGATTCCCCAATGAGCATGTGGTGAAGGCGAAGAATGAGAACATGCTGATTCCGGCCATGAGCACAGGTGTGGGTCTGGTAATTCACGGACTCGAGAAGTTTAGTCCTGTTCCCGGTGTTGGTAATACAGAAGCCGTTGAGCAGCCATCTATGACTGAGAAGAAGGTGAAGAGCCCACTCAGCGATAAAGTGCGTGAGACAAAAGAAGGCGCAGGATTTTTAAGTCGCATCAAAGAATTCTTCGATGCGGAGGAAGAATAATAACTAGTAAACTATCGCAATGGCGGTGCATTTCAATGATTCATTGTGGTGCATCGCCATTTCTTTTTTTATTCATTTAAATAACCCGGTTTAGTATGTCGACGTTAATCGATTTTGTATTGCATATTGATGAGCACCTCATGGCAATGGTGGCAAACTATGGCGTTTACGTGTATGCTATTTTGTTTTTGATAGTGTTTGTAGAAACAGGATTTATAGTGATGCCACTTTTGCCCGGCGACTCTTTATTGTTTGCTGCCGGTGCCATTGCTGCTGCTACAGGGAACGAAGGGTTGAATGTGTGGATATTGATGCCGCTATTGATTGCGGCGGCGTTGCTCGGTGACAACGTAAAATATTTCGTAGGAAAATTCTTTAGTGAACAGATAAAGAAACGCGACCGCATTCTCTTTTTCAAGCGTGAGTACATCACCCAAACAGAAGAGTTCTACGCGAAGTATGGAAGGCAGGCTATCATCATGGCGCGCTTTGTTCCCATCGTGCGTACGATTGCACCGTTTGTTGCAGGGGCAGGCAATATGCCCTACAAGCGTTACATCACGGTGTGTGTGCTCGGCGCATTGCTTTGGGTGGTAGGTATAACGTTGCTGGGGTATACATGCGGCGGATTGGAAATCGTGAAGAACAATTTCGAGCTGGTGGTATTCGGAATTATCGGTGTTTCCATTTTGCCTATCATCATTGGTGTGCTGAAGGCAAAACTTAAAAAATCGTAGCATTCCTTGCAGACGTCGGCTAGCCAAAAACGAGTTTTCGGTTTAGTGGGTTATCCGCTGGTGCATTCGTTTTCGAAAGGGTACTTCACCAAGAAGTTTGCAGATCTTCAGTTGCACGATTGCAGCTACGAGAATTTTTCCATTCGAACCATTGAG
>JBKCGW010000321.1:0-4972 GCA_046303175.1 Flavobacteriales bacterium | reverse complement strand
GTCAATCGTTACTACGTGACCCGACTTCAAGGAGTACCCTGCTTCGACCACGCCAATGGCTCCGGGGTTTTGTGCGATGTAGTTTTCTACGTCTGTTGAACTGCCATAGAATACGGGAGCTTTTGCTTTTCCTTGAAACACGAGAGCCAACCAAAACTTGTTGAGTTGGTCGCCGGTCATGCCCATGATTTTTTTGGCGGTTGAACTTCCTACTGAAGTATTCGCTTTCATAAAGGCGATAGATACTTTGGTACCGTCGGCCCAGCGTTGCTTTTCGCCCAGCATGACCGATTTGAGTTCTTTCATGGTCATGGCTGCAGGTGCGCCTTTATCATTGGCGATGACCATGATGGCCTGATCTTGGGCCTGTATCGTTTGTGCTGCTGTTAGACTAACCAATGCAAGCAAGATTGCCGGAAGTATATACTGGATGAATTTGTTCATAGTGTTAGGTTTTAGAATCCGACAGCAAATTGAAAGTTCAGTGTATTAGCATGTGAGAGCTGCTCGTCTTCGTGCCATGTTTCCGTGTAGCCATACTCTAGCTTTACAACTGCCAGATAATTGATCTCATAACGCAATCCGAAGACGGCACCGCGTTGGGTGTTGTTGGAGAACAGCATTTCATCATGATCGAATTCCAACACATCTACACGCACATAAGGCACAAACTTCTGCTTGATGCGATATCCGGCGTAGAAGTATCCCGCAGGGCTTACAGGATTAACTTCGGTTATTGCACCGTCAGCGAGTGTGTCGTTGTATGCATTCATGCCAACGCTAGCTTCAGCCAGCAATTCGAATTTGTTTCCGAAATAGGATACTGATGCGCTATACAGGGATTGATCAATGTCTTTTTTAGCGACATTAGTTGTATGGTGTTGCACCGTCTGCGCCTGAATATTATCGTGGTAGTATGTAAGGCCGAAACGCAAGTGGTCGACCGGAGTCATATTCACACCGAGCATGATGGACTTTGGTTTATTGAAATCGAGCGCATCTGTCGAAGCAGTTCCATTACCAATAAGAGCATCGTAGCCAAAGCGTAATTTGCCCAAGTTTTGTCCTTGAACGCGAATACCCGTGGTGTGCAGCGGAATGACGCCTTTGCCAAACATCTCCGGACGGAAAATGGTCGGGAACAACACACGTCCGTGGTGATAGGAATCGTTCCAGTAATTGACCGGCGTGTGATGTTTACCAAAGAGAATGTTGTGATTTCCTTTGATGTTGTACTTCATGATGATTCGCTCGACGCTTATATCGAAACGAGTGGGGGAGGAGGCTACGTATTTGAATACGGTCTCTCCTAAAAACGACAGCCGATCAGAAATATCACTTGTGATAAACAAATCTTGTTCACCTAGGGTGAAGTTGACCTGTTCGTTGGAGTAATTGATGCCGAAGTCTGCGAAGCCGCGGATTTGTGTTTCTTGCGCAGATACCTGTGAGAGTGAAAGCGCAAAGCCAAGTGTCAATAGGCCAAAAGCATAACGCTTCTGCAGTCCAAAATAGGACCATGTCATGAATTTTTTTTGATTCATAGTGTGGTTAAAGGTTTGAAAAATCCTCCGCATCGAAATCGCTGATGCACTAGGCCGTGCGCAGGACCGTGCAATTAACGACTCAAATCGGTATAAACCGAATTTTTGGGATGAAAGGGGTTGTTTTTGGGATGAGAGTAGTTAATTACTAATGACAAGTGACTAATTACTAATGCCGCACTGATTTGTCATTTGTCATTTGTCATTAGTCACTAGTCATTATTTCTTCCCGCACTGAAATGTTTGGTCATACTTCGTGTACGACTCACCGTCTTTTGATTTGCCCATAAGCGATAGTTTGCCGCTGATGGTTCCGGCTGAGGTGAGTTGCATGAGAAGGATGCGCTTATCTTCGCCAGCATAGGCTTGCTTGTCGGTAGGGATGCAAAACCAAGCACCTTCCTTGCCGCTGTCTATAGCACCACCTCGACTTTCGAATAGCGATAAATCGAGGTTGAGTGTGTTGATGTTGTTATTGTAGTTGTCTTCAGCGCCAATGGTAACCCAAGAGTCGAACTTCAACGAAGGATCTTCACTCGCCTCTTTGCGATTGCTGTCTTTGGAAAGTGCACCTCCCGTTTTGGCTTGGTAAAATGGCTTCGAACTTTTTATTTCGATTTTATGAGCGGAGTCTCCGAACACCACGAATAGCTGATCTCCCACATTGGTCATCTGCGCATAGATGCGCCATGTGCGACCGGGAACTTTTCCTTCGTTTTCGACTTGCTCTGTGACCAAGCCCTTGTATTGTGAGAACGAAGCGGTGCTGCAAAGCATTCCGCAGATCAAGATAAAAAGTGCTTTACGCATGGTTATTTAATTTTAATGATGCGTTTTTTACTCAAAGCTTTCTT
This sequence comes from Flavobacteriales bacterium, assembly GCA_046303175.1. Taxonomy (GTDB): domain Bacteria; phylum Bacteroidota; class Bacteroidia; order Flavobacteriales_D; family Sanyastnellaceae; genus JAIBBG01. Next base: position 2,574 of record JBKCGW010000321.1, on the reverse strand, counting down.
CTTGCTTCCGCCACCTGCTATGTATTTGCCGCGCTTGCCCGGTATCACGTAGCCAACGATAAGTTCGTGTGTAAACGGACTCATAATACGTGCTTTTCCGGTGGAAATATCCATGGCATAAGCAAGTACAAAATTTTCATAAGTGCCACCAACGCTCAACGCAATGGCGTCTTTTAAACGCCAACTGATGCTGCTCCAGGCCATTTGCTGATAGCCCACACGCACATTCATGTCGATTTGCGGGGGAGTGTTGTTGGTGAAGCGAAACAGCCCGCTGGGTTGAATGTCGAAATCTTCGGTGATGTCGTAGCGATAGGATCCTACAATGTGATAATGACGCGCATTGCGGTTGTCGTCGGCATTTACACCGGAAACTTTAAGCTTGGATTGGATAAGATTGGGTGAACTGAATCCGAAGTAATAGTCGTCACCGTAAACCAGCATTCCGAAGTTCGCATCGATGTTGAAAGTCGATTCGACTTGCATACCATTGAGCGCAACGTCGGTTTCGTCCATCACCACTAGTTTGGAGTTATCTACTTTGAATTGATTCGCTGAAAGGCCAAGTCCGAAGCTGATGCCATCGTAACCGTTGAGGTCGACGCGGTAAGATCCTGTAGCTTCAAGTCCGGTGCGTGAAATAGCTCCGCCGGTATCGTCGCGCTGAAGTATCGCTCCAAAGCCTGAATTGCGTGGCCCTTGCATATGACCGCTGGCTGTCATGGTTACCGGTGCACCTTTGAAACCTGCCCATTGATTGCGGTAGGTGATGTACATCGGGATGGCATTTTGGGTGCCTGCATAAGCCGGATTCACCAAATAGGGATTGAGTGCAAATTGTGTTGTGCGACCCAATTGTTGACCGGTTGCTGTTGCCGCAAGCAAGAGAACCAGTGCCGATAGAAGGTAGATGTTTCTTTTCATGTTGCTGCGACGTTTAGTATTTGATGGTTACTGTTCCCATGATGACTTCTTTGTCTGAAGCGTAATCGATGGTGAAATAATAATCGGCCACTGGAAGAAGCTGCCCGTTGAAGCGACCATCCCATTGTGCATTGTATCCTGTAGAGCTAAACACAACTTGACCCCAGCGGTTAACCACATTCACTTTGCATTCAGGGTAATATTCAAAACCACCGAGAACCCACGTGTCGTTTACTCCATCGCCGTTGGGAGTGATAGCCGTTGCAATGAAGAAGCATCCCACATTGGCTTCCACAAACACAGACGAAGTGAGGTTACAGCCAATGGCATCGGTAACACGCACCATGTAGGTGGCATTGGGCGCAAGACCCATGGCAGTTGCCGTTGTTTGCAACAGGTTGTCGTCCCACTCGTAGCTCAGTGGAGGATTGCCGTTTTGAACGGCAACGGTAGCTGTTCCATCAAGCGCATTCCAGCAAGTTTCCGGAGTCGATGACATGTTTAGAATCATGTCGGTGATGATGTCCGGAACGATACCCAGCGTATCGAGTATACGACATCCGTTTTCATCCGACAATTCGAGGTAAAGGGTATCTTCCGCTAACTGTGAGATTCCGAATGTCACGGAGTCGATTGGTTCAACTGTGTACGTATCCGGAGTTACATAAAAGGAGAGGGTTCCTGTTCCTCCGCCCGTTGTAATTTCAGCCGATCCATCGTTCATACCCGTGCACGTTGGAGCATCGAGCAACACTTCAATGAAGAGCGGGTCGGGTTCGGTAATGGTGAACTCTGCTGAATCGAGGCATCCGTTAGCATCGATGAGGAACATCTCATAATCTCCGGCACAGATACCATTCACCAGGCCGAATGCAGGACCAAGGATGCTGTCGGGAGTGAGCAAATACTGGTAGTTGGCTGTTCCACCTAGTGGAGTGAACTGCACAATACCGTCGCATACGCCACCGCAAGAACATGCAATGGTAGAATCGATGGTGAGGGTGAGCAATTCAGGTTCTGTAATAGTGAAGTAATTGGTAGCAGAACATTCATTCGAATCAATAACCGTGAGGAAGTAATCGCCCGGTATCAAATCGGTGTAAGTGATGGTGCTGTCGAACGGCAGGTACTCTGTGTCGTTCAATGTAATGGTGAAAGGTTCTGTTCCGCCTACCACATTCGAGGCGTTTACCGATCCGTCGCCAAACGTAAAGCAGCTCACGTTTTCGGTAACGAAATCAAATTGCAATGGGGCAGGGGAGTCAACGAAAGCGGATGCAGTTTTCTCGCAGCCGTTCGACGATGTAATCGTGATGGTGTAATCGCCTGTGCATAGATTACTGAAGGTAACTTGACCACCGGAGCATGGAAATTCGCAGGTGTTCGTTTGTGGAGTAATGTCGTAAATGAATCCTTCCGCACTGCCGGCCACTTCAAAGAGGGTGAACTCGCCATCGCACGAGCCGAAGCAAGTAACTGCTGTTGTGTCAGATAAAAATGTAATGTCGCTTGGCTCATTCACTGTGATGCTATCGGTAACGATACAACCTTCACTATCCTCGATGACAACTTCGTAGTCGCCTGCGCACAGCGCATCGAGTGGTGTGTTGTTGCCTTGCTCGTTGAACGTATCGATGGTAAAGGGGCCTG
>JBKCGW010000320.1:0-1532 GCA_046303175.1 Flavobacteriales bacterium | reverse complement strand
CCCCGACATGAACGAGTTGTTTTGGTCGCCGGGAGGCAACCCGAATCTGAAGCCCGAGCTAGGATATCACGGTCGTGCCGGGATGGTTGTCTTTTTAGGTAAAGACAAGCGAACCCAATGGCGCATGGAGCCAACGGTTTTCTATTCGCGTGTAAACGACTGGATTCAATGGGTGCCATCGGAAGGTAATGTCTGGACTCCGGTTAATTTCCGTGAGGCGCAAACGCAGGGCGCAGAGATGTATGTGCTGTGTGAAAAGTTGACGCGGAATGATCGCACCCGCTATCGATTTGAAACGCGCTGGACATTGAATGATGTGTTTTGGAGAGACTCTCTTTCGTTGGAAGAACAACATCGCATGATTTATTCACCGCGTTGGATGGGTTACCAGGGCATCAGTGTTCAACGCGGGCGACATTCTGCTTCGGTCGGTTATCGATTCGTGAGTGAGCGATTCACCGATGAGGCCAATACACCTCACCGAGCACTTGCTGCATACGGTCTATGCAACGCATGGTATCAGTCTACTTGGAAGAGAAACAATTACAGTTTCGATGTGTCGGTAGGTGTCGACAACGTGTTTAATGTAGCTTACGAAACCTTGCGTGCCTATGCCATGCCCGGCCGCGTGTATCGTGTGTCGGTTGGCATTAACTTGAATCAAAAGAAAAAAAATCAATACAATGAAGACAAAATTCTATTGGATCGCATGGGTGTGCGTTAGCGCACTCTTGTTCACAGCGTGTAAAAAGGAAGATGACACACCGGATGATCAACCACCGGTGGTAGAAGGTTTTGCAACGGGAGCCTACGTTGTAAATGAAGGTTCATTCCTTCAGAACAACGCATCCATTACGCACATCTCGCCAAGCGGTAATGTAACCAACGACGTATACTATTCGGCAAATGGGGTGGAGCTCGGCGACGTACTTCAGAGCTTCACGATAATCGGTGACCGTGGTTTCGCCGTTCTCAACAACTCTCAGAAAGTGGAAGTGGTCGACTTGAAGACCATGGAGAATGTAGGAACGATTTCAGGGTTGTCGTACCCACGATACATGGTAAGTGCAGGAACCAACAAGGCGTATCTGACCAACGGTTCTTTTAGCGGAACCTTGGAGGTGTTGAATACACAAACGCTTGAAGTGACGAGTTCTATAGCTGTCGGCACAGGTCCTAACCAGTTGTTGGCGGTGAACGATGAGGTATGGGTATGCAACGAAGGCGGATTCGGTTTGGACAGCACCATCAGCGTGGTGAATACATCCACAAACACGGTGGTGGATATTATTGAGGCAGAATATCGTCCTTCAGATATCGTGAAAGATGCGTTGGGCAATGTGTGGGTATTGTGCGCAGGAGAGACTTACTACGATTTGAACTGGAACGTGTCCGGTCATTCGCCTGCTTACCTGGTTCGTTTCGATGCAGAGACGCATGCCTTCATGGGAGGCATACAAGTGGGCGTTTTGGGCGATCATCCACGACAGCTCGAGGTGTCGCCCGATGGTACCATCTTGTATTACGAGAAC
>JBKCGW010000319.1:0-7311 GCA_046303175.1 Flavobacteriales bacterium | reverse complement strand
GCGGACAAGCACCGCCACAAATCTTGAGCACACACCCCAGCGACGAAACGCGCATAGCCGATTTGAATGCATTTATGCCGGAGGCGTTGAAGTATTACAAACCTTGATTAGCTGCCATGAGCAATTTGAATTTTGATGAATTTGCAACAGCAGACCACGAGCGGTGGTTGCAGTTGGTGAAGAAGGAATTGGGTGAACGTTCGGTGGATACCTTGCAGTGGGAAGTGGAAGAGGGAGTCGAGGTAGGTCCGTATCAAACAACGGCATCGCATGACTACAGCTTGTCGTTTGTTCCGATGGTTGAACAGTATCAATTGATTTCGCATACCGATGTGAAGGAGTGGAACCGCATTGCGCTCGACTCACTCATGGGTGGCACGAATGCGCTGGGTATCGACTGCTCCTCTTTTTCTCCCGATTCACTGGAGCAATTACTCAATGGAATTGAAGTAGCCTATATAAGCGTCCACTTTGTGAATATGCAGGATGCTCATGCTTGGGCTTCGGCATTCGCCAATTATTGTAACACACATTCGATAGATCGCGCACAACTCAACGGGTCATTCGAAATGTCGAATGCCACCCTAGGTGTTGAAGAAATGAAGGCATGGCTGGCTCAGTCAAGAGCGTTGTTTCCACGCTTTCGCGTGCTGACAGTCGATGCTGCTATGGTGCACGAGCAAGGCGGCGGCAGCGTGCAGGAATTGTCTTGGGCCCTGACTGCAGGTCATTCAATGCTGGTAGCCTGCATGGAAGCCGGCGCGACCATCGATGAAGCATCGGCTTGTTTGCAGTTCAATTTCGCAACCGGATCCTCTTATTTTCCTCAGATAGCCAAGTTGCGTGCCTTCCGTTGGATGTGGAAGCAAATCATCGAAGCCTATCGACCCGAACACGCATGTTCGGTGCATACGTTCGTTCATGCGAGCACGAGCCGTTATCTTCAAACGGCCAAAGACAAGCATAACAATTTACTGCGCGCAACCACCCAAGCCATGAGCGCCTATGTGGGCGGTGCAAACAGTGTGAGTGTATTTCCTTATAACGCTTGGTCGGAAGTGAGTGACGAGTCGGCGTTGCGCTGGTCGCGTAACATTCAGCAGATGCTGCTGGAAGAAAGTTATTTCGGACAGTTCAAATCAGCAGCTGATGGCGCTTACTATATCGAGGCGTTGACAGCTCAATATATTCAAACAACTTGGAAGCACTTTCAAAAGCTCGATGCTAAAGCTTCTGTCCAGGGCATCGGTCAGGTGTGGTCAGAACATCAACAAGCAATACATGCACATGCCGCCGAGCAACAGGAACGTGTGAAGGATGGCAAGCGAATTATCGTTGGGGTCAATCGGTATGTGAACAAAACAGACAGCGCCGTTGTTGATGAACGAGCGCACACTCTTTCAGCGCCGTTGGAAAAGGCATGATGCATTTTGATTCACAAGCGGTAAAGGACCTTGAGTTCGATTTAATTCGGTTGATGCTGCACGACTTCTGTCTGCAGCCTACAGCGAGGTTACGCATGATAGACCTCGAGCCATTGCGCGATCACCGTCGGTTGAAAACGGAACTTATTCGCACGCATGAGTTTCTGCAAATACGTGCCAATGGCATTGCCTTTCCGGCCCTCGACTTCGAGGAGCTTGAGCAGGAGATACGCTTGTTGCAATTGCGCGACAGCGTCTTGAACGAAGAGAGTTTCTTTCGCATATACAAAGCCAACATACTCGTTAATGAAATCCTTCAGGCCTTCGAAGGTATCGAAGAGGCCTGCAAGGAACTGCACGTGTTGGTCTCGGATATTGAGAAGAGCACCTACATCCCCGAGCGTGTGTTGCAGGTTTTCGACAACAAGTGGAAGGTGCGCGACGATGCATCGCCCGAGTTGAAAAGCATTCGCGATGGTATTGTGGTTGTGCGCCGCAACATTTCCAAGAATTTTGCGAAAGTGATGCGCGAGTTATCGGGCAAAGGCTTTTTGGGCGATACCGGTGAAGCCTACCTGAATGAGCGCAAAGTGTTGGCTGTGTATAGCACCCACAAGCGCAAGGTGCCGGGCTTGGTCATCAGCAGTAGTAAAACAGGTTCGCTCACCTACATCGAACCTGAAGTGAATATTCAACTCAACTTCGAACTCGAGTCGCTCATGGACGATGAACGCAACGAGATTCGTCGCATCTTAAAAGAACTCACGCAGAGTATTCGCCACGAGTTACCTGCCATTCGGAACTATCAACGTTGCCTTACGGCGTTTGATTTCATTCAGGCCAAAGCACGGATGGCGGCCGATATCGATGCGATACTTCCGGAGATTGAAGACGAACCCGTGATCGACTTGCGCAAGGCGTTTCACCCGTTGCTGATGTTGCAGAACAGAAGAGCAGGAAGAGCCACGTTTCCTCAATCGCTCCGCATGGACCGAGATAGTCGTATGCTTGTTATTAGCGGTCCGAATGCAGGAGGTAAGAGCATCACGCTGAAAACCGTTGGATTGCTGCAAGTGATGTTGCAAAGTGGATTGCTGGTGCCCGTGGCACCCGGCAGCAAGATTTCGTTTTTCCATGCCGTGCTTACCGATATTGGCGACAACCAAAGCATCGAAAATCAGCTTTCAACCTACAGCTACCGATTGAAGCGCATGAAGCATTTTTTGGATGTGGCCAATCGCCGATCGCTGGTGCTGCTCGATGAGTTTGGTACCGGTTCCGATCCCGATTTGGGTGGTGCGCTGGCAGAAGTTTTCTTCGAAGAGTTGTACAACCGAAAGTCGTTTGGTGTGATTACTACGCACTATGGCAACATTAAGCTAAAGGCCGCCCAACTGCGCAATGCGCGCAACGGCTGCATGCTGTTCAACACTCAAACGCTTGAGCCTACCTATCAGTTGTCGATAGGGCAGCCCGGCAGTTCGTTCACCTTCGAGGTGGCCGAGATCAACGGCATACCGAAGGAGCTCATTGAAGCAGCCAAGAAGAAAATGAGCAAGCAGAAGGTGCAGATGGATGAAATGCTTGCCTCGTTGCAAGATGAGAAGTCGAAGTATCAATTGCTCACGCAGAGTGCGCAGTCGGCGGGCGAGTTGGCTAGCAATGCCATTACCGAATACGAGAAGAAGCGCGAACGAATGGAGGAGAAGTTGCAGAAGCAACAAGACACCATGGAGCGCAACAACAAGTACTTGAATCACGGTCGCAAGCTGGTGCAGTATATTGAGAGTTACAATTTGCGCACGAAGAACAAAGAACTGCTCGACGAAGTGAAGAAGTATCTCGCCATGGAGAAGACGAAGATTGAAGATGCGCGCAAGCAGAAGAGTATTCAGAAGAGCATAGTCAAACAGCGCGAGGAGAAAAAGGCCAAGGATCGACGCACTGAGGCGATTAAAGTAGGATCGACAGTGCGTTTGGAAAATACCAAGCAAACAGGGAAGGTAATCGAGATGGATAAGGGGCAGGCAGTTGTGGCTATTGGTGTCTTCAAGACTAAGGTCGATTTGGGCAAACTTGAGTTTATACAATAAAAGAATTTGATTGCTCAAGGAGTAATTCGCTATTTTGCCCTTTTTGCCACGTTTGAAGAATCTCTATAAATCGTATTATATCGTTGGCGCTATATGTGCTTCGGTGATTGTATTGTTGATCAAATTAGATCCGAATCATAGGGTCGTTGTCAAGGGCAGTATGACACACGGTCATGAAGGCATGGCTTGTGAAGAGTGTCATCGTCCGGCATCCGGAAGTATGAGACAGCAACTGCAAGCTAAGGCCGCGTTTTTTTTAGGTTCACGCTCGACCGATGTTGATTTCATGACAACAGCTCCCTCTGACTCTGAATGCCAAGATTGTCATGCGCGTCCAAATGATAGGCATCCGATTTATCGATTTTTGGAGCCGCGATTCGCTGAGGCCCGCCAAGCGATTCATCCCGAATCTTGCATTAGTTGTCACAGGGAGCATAGTGGTGAACGAGTCAATGTCTCACTAGTTGGAATGGACTATTGCAAGCATTGTCATGCAGAGACTGTCGTGAATAATGATTCGTTGGATATTTCGCATCGAGATTTAATAAATCAAAATCAATGGGCGACTTGTTTGCAATGCCACGACTTTCATGGAACCCATGATTACTCATTGCCAAATTCGATGAAGGATACAATTTCGCGAGTTTTAATCTTGAATTATTTGAAAGATGGCGCTTCGGTTTATGGAACGAAGCAAATAGAAGTGCCAAAGGAATTTTACACAAAAAAGTTACCCATGCCATGAAGAAGTATTGGATAGTTGCCGGACTCTTTGTTCTATCAGGTATTTATCTTTTCGTAACTGCTCCTCAACCATTGCCGGACGGTATAGAAAAATCGCAGGGGAAGAAGATCTCTATTAATGAAGTCTTTCGCATGCTTTCCGATGAAAATAATCGTCATAGAGGGTTGTATACACAAGCTGTTGTTGGTGTTGGGTTAAAAACGGGATTAAAATTTGATGAGCATTGGGAGGAAGCCGGTATAGATGCTGGTCCATTGCCAGCCCTTTTTTTGAGGGGAACAGCTCGAGAACTTGAGCGCACCGGTTTGCAGATGGGATTATTCTTAGGTTCTGATTTTCCAATAGCATCCTCAAATAAATTCAATGAGGCCCAGATGGAGCGACACAATCAAATACTTGCTAGCGGTGAAGCTCAATTTTTCTTTGATCAGTCAAGCCAGCGTTATACTGCCATGTTCCCCGATGTTGCGGTTGCGGCGCCATGTGTTACATGTCATAATGAGCATCCACAATCACCCAAGCATGATTGGAAGTTGAATGATATAATGGGTGCGACTACGTGGAGTTTTCCGAGCGACTCGGTAACAATAGATGAAGCGCTTTCACTGATTCAGGCTTATCGAACCAGTGCTAGGTCAACCTATGAGAAGTATTTGGAGAAGATAAATACTTTTTCCAGCTATGAAGTTTCTGTCAGTAACAGTTGGCCATCTGTAGGAGACTGGATGGTTCCCTCCGCAGATGTGTTCTGTGATTCTGTTTATAAAAACACCTCTTCGAAGGTTTTAGCGCGATTATTATCAAATTAAACGAAGGACATCGCCAATAGAAAATTATGAATGTAGGCTCAACCCACATTAACAAACTGCACAAATTTCAACGAGTTGCTCCGCGTTGGGAGGTTGCTATGGGGCAATTGGTATTGGCGTTTTGGCTAATTCTTGTTTTTGCGAATATCAAAATAGACACACTTGTAGAGTTGCAATCAAATTCGGTATTAAAAGGATTGAGTGGTTTGTTTTTGTTTTTGGGTTTGACCGTTCAGGCCAGTCTATCGATTCGACGGATTCGATCGGATGTTGATTCACGATGGCATTTGAGAAAGACGATAATTCACAAGCGAATCGGAAATTATCTTCCGATAGCTTTAGTTCTACATGCATCCGGGTTTGGATATGGGTTGAATCTTTTGCTTTCCGGCACTCTTTTGCTCAATATGATGCAAGGCTGGTGGGGAACGCAAGGCAAGGGTACGTGGTACATTAGGGCCGTGGGTGTGCATATTGTTTTGGGTATTTTACTTTACGGCCTTTCCATTTATCATGCTGTAATTGCACTCATTTTTCACTCGAGCAATTCATCTTAACTATTCAATTTCGAATTATGAAAAAACTTATTTATTCAGCCTGTTTAGTGGCACTTGGGTGTGTGGTTCAGGCTCAAACGGCAACTTCTACTCAAGTCGAGGCCTACTCTTTCAAGGGGCAGGCTATCGTTTATTTCGAGAGGGGATCGTTTTCGGGCTCTGAAAAAAACACCTATTTTAATTTTGGCGGTCCTTCTTTGCGTGTGTCGAAGGGGTTTCATTCAGTTGGCCTTTTTTTCGCACCTTCCATGCGCATGCGAATGATTGAGGGAAAGACCTCTCAGTTTATGCCTGTTGTAGGTTTTGGCGTTGATTATGGCTACAAGCGATTGGTGTTGAGTGCTTGTCAGTTTTATAAGAGTGAGAGCAAAGTGTGGGAGTTGAACGGAGGTGTTGGATACCGTTTCAAATAAGAAAAAAACAACGCCTGTAAGCCGAGTTCTGTATCCCGCTTGCGCAGGCTTCCATCATTTATCTATGCGACCTACCCTCCGGGGCCGGACGGGCCATCCTCCAGTGCAAAGGGAAAAAAATAAAACCCTCTGCACATTCCCGGTATACATGGTCTTACAGCCCGCAAGGTTTGTCTGGTCCAACGGGTTACCCACGTTGCCGGTGGGCTCTTACCCCACCTTTTCACCCTTACCCCGATTGCTCGGGGCGGTCTAAATCTCTGCAACACTATCTGTCATCATGCTGTCTCCGGCATGAAGCCCCCGCTTTTCACAGGGTGCGGTGCCCACTGCAGCCCGGACTTTCCTCTGCGCACAAGGCGCAGCGATGGAACGGCGTTGTTTGGGGCAAATATAGGGGGGGAATGGCGAGTGGCGAATGGCGAGTGATGAATTCGCTTACGTATTGGCTGAAGTCAATGTCATTCAGCCAAAGGTTATTTGTTCGAATGAATTCAATTAGTCTCTCTTCTTCTTGTTTTTTGAAGAGCTTTTGATCTTCAATTGCTTCGCTTGTTCCTTGGCCATTTCCAAGGTGACGGGAGATTGATTGGATAGTTCTTCCAAACCTAACTGAGCTCTTTCCTGAAAGGACATGTTGTAATTCATCTCGAAGTAGTTGAACGTTCATTCACAAAGATAGGGTATCAATATACAATCTTCAAATCTCCCGCTGCTGTGCGATACATATCGCCGGGATTGAGTCCGCCGGCGATTGCTGCGGCGTTGTCGGGGTAGATGGGGAGGCCTGGGTTTTTGATGCTGCCGGCTGTTGCGCTGTGCAGGGAGTAGGGTACCGAAAGCAATTGCTGTGTGCCGATATCGACCCATCCGCTACCTGTGTCAATTTGAACGTTGAGGTATTTATTGCCTGTGGTCCAGTTGATGCCGGCGAATGTTCCGCTAACCGCTGCGCCGGCACCGAATGCGGTGGTGAATAGTCCGAAGTTGTTGGTGGTGAGTGCATGTGTTTCCACATACTCGGAGGCACCTGTGAGCGAGTCGGCGAGCAGCGTGAATTGCACTTGCACCGATGCATTGTTCAGCGCCGCCCCTTGGGCATCTCGCGCAACGGCTTGGTAGGAGATGGCTTGTGGAACATTTTGTATATCATCAAAACCTGAACAATTGGATGATACTTTTCTTATGGGTCTTATATAATCTGAAAAATTTTTGTTGTCATCGCCTACTAAGAAATTTGGTATTGATGCTCCGGATGCAGGATTCACAG
>JBKCGW010000318.1:0-1364 GCA_046303175.1 Flavobacteriales bacterium | reverse complement strand
GAGCTGGTATATCTCTCACCGCATGTACACCGATTACTTACAAAACGGCGTAGGCAATATGCGCTATGCAGGTGAAGAACGCAGTTGGATGTACGCTTCGATTTTAACCGGTATCTATCTGGCTGCGTTTTTCGTGATTCGTGATTTGTACCCTGAGAAGAAGAAGTAGGATAGCAGGATTATAGGGGGCGCAGAGCAATCGTTGTGATTGTGATTCCATTTCTCAAAAAATCCATGTAGAATATCTGTAGCAGAAGCTGAATGGGAGCATTCGCCACGCACTACAATCCTAAAATCCTACTTTCCTGCAATCCTTATAGGAATATTATTCCTCCTCCACCTCCCGTCAATACTCGCAACTTTTAATTTCATGCTCATAAATTCTTTTTCGTTGTAAATAGTTTACAATCACGCCCACATACCTTGCGTCAAAATTCAAGCATAGCTAACTTTTAAAACACAATACAATGGCTGATGTAAACAAAGAAAAAATGAAGGCGCTCCAACTCGCCATGGACAAGTTGGAAAAGACCTATGGTAAAGGTGCTGTAATGAAACTCGGTGATGAAGCAACCGAGCAAATCGAAGTGATTCCAAGCGGATCCATCGGTGTGGATTTGGCACTGGGCATAGGCGGATATCCGAAAGGTCGTATCGTAGAAATTTACGGTCCTGAATCTTCGGGTAAAACGACCCTGGCCATTCACGCAATTGCCGAGTGTCAGAAGGCAGGTGGTATCTGCGCCATCATCGACGCCGAACACGCATTCGATAAGTTCTATGCCGAGGCATTGGGTGTTGACACCGAAAACCTGCTCATTTCTCAGCCCGACAACGGAGAGCAAGGATTGGAAATCGCCGATAACCTGATTCGCTCAGGAGCTATCGACCTCATCGTAATCGACTCTGTAGCTGCATTGACCCCACGCGCTGAAATCGAAGGCGAAATGGGCGACAGCAACGTAGGTGTTCAAGCACGTTTGATGTCGAAGGCACTTCGTAAACTCACGTCTACTATCAGCAAAACAGGATGCTGCTGCATATTCATCAACCAATTGCGCGAGAAAATCGGTGTGATGTTCGGTAACCCCGAAACCACCACCGGTGGTAACGCTCTGAAGTTCTATGCTTCTGTTCGTATCGACATTCGCCGCTCACAGCAAATCAAAGACGGTGAAAACGCAATCGGTAACCGCACGAAAGTGAAAATCGTGAAGAACAAAGTAGCGCCACCGTTCCGCACGGCCGAGTTCGATATCATCTATGGCCACGGTATTAGCCGCGTGGGTGAGCTCATCGACATGGGTGTTGACTTAAACGTGGTGAAAAAGAGCGGTTCTTGGTTCAGCTACAACGAAACCAAA
>JBKCGW010000317.1:0-9057 GCA_046303175.1 Flavobacteriales bacterium | reverse complement strand
GCTCGGTCGCATATTCGAGCTGCGCTCCAAAACGCACCTTGCGCGCAAGTTGTCCGTTCGCAACGAATGCGGCTAGGAAAGCCGCCATAAAGAGTATGTTCCTCATCATCGTGGATTTTCCGGCGAAGGAAAGACCGCGTGGTCGACTGCAATTGTCACAAATTGCTTTTTTTGATGGTGCCGGGAGTTTGGCCGAATGTGCTTTTGAATGCTTTGGTAAACGATTGCACATTGAAGTAACCGAAACGAATAGCCGTTTCAAGAATGTCACGGCCTTGCATCAGCTCTAGTCGGGCCTGTTCCAATCGCATCCTTTTCTGATACTGATAAGGAGAAATTCCGAACGTGTTTTTGAAAACCCGGAGGAAGTGGTATTTGGAAATCCCGATTTGAAGCGAAAGTTCCTCGAGCGAAGGGTTGTCCATGATGTGCGCATCGAGATGTGCTTTTGCTTCGAGCATCGCCCTGAAAACTTCTTCGTTGGTCACTTCTTTCTTGAAGCTCATTTTGCTCAAGTGGTCAAAAACAAAGCGTTGGTCGGTAATAATCGATTCAGCAAGGCTGTAGAAGAGTTCGTTTTGCTGCAAATCGTTGCGGAAAATTCCGGTCTTTATTTTTGAATTGATATCGTTCAGTGTATAGCCCAAGCTTGTGTTCTTGACGTTATACCGATTCACGAAGAATTGGTCGGAGAGCAAAAAATCCTTTAGGTCGGAACCGTTGACATCATGGTATTGAGCAACCTCGGTAATGATCTGTGGTGAGATGTCGATGCAAAGCCCTTGCACCGGAACGCTGTTGTCGATATGCACTACAGAATGCGTGAAGTCGTTGCCAATTATATATTCGCCTTCTTTGACGGTGTATTTCTTTCCGTTCGCATAATAGACTTCACGGCCCGAGGCAACGTATTTGACTCCGAGCCCCGCAAACGGCACTTCCGCTTCAATCTTCGAAATCCTCGAAAATCGAATCTCGTTCTTGGTCTCGTCTTTATATACAGTCAGATTCATTTTACTATTACACTCAACTTTTTGTGCCTCGTCCCTCGTCCCCAGTCCTCAGTCCTCAGTCCCCAGTCCTCAGTCCCCAGTCCTCAGTCCTCAGTCCCCAGTCCTCAGTCCTCAGTCCTCAGTCCCCAGTCCTCAGTCCTCAGTCCCTCGTCCCCAGTCCTCAGTCCCCAGTCCTCAGTCCCCAGTCCTCAGTCCCTAATAAGCGTCACATACCCCGCCCGGCTCTCCCCCTGCTGCCCATCGCGCGGCTCGAGCACCCAATAATACGTTGCGGCAGGTGAATCTTCGCCGGTCCATCCTTGCGACAGATTTTCGGTCGTGAAAACCGCTATACCCCAACGATTGAAAATCGTCAGTGTCCACCTGCCAGGAAATGCTTCAAACGGAACAAACCGATCGTTGTCGCCATCGCCATTGGGCGTGAAGATGTTGGGCAGGTTCACGGTGCCGTCGCTGTCAATGAGGATAAAGGAGGAAAGTGTATCCACGCATCCATTCGCATTTTCGACGGCCAGCAACACAGTGTAATTGCCTGGAATAGGAGGGAAGGTCACTACCGGGTTTTGCTCCTCCGATACTGCAGGTGTGCCCAATTCAAACTCCCATTCATAGATCAGGGGAGCTGTTGAACTTGTTGAGGTAAACGTAATCTCGGTATCATCAATGGTGGTCGGCTGTGGATTGGATGTAAAGCCTGCATTGGGTGCGTCGTTTACGGTAATTGTTATCGCATCGCTGTAGCTGCAGCCAAAGGAGTCGGTGGCATTTACGCTATACGTTCCACTTTCATCTACCACATACTCTTCACCCGTGCTTCCATCTTGCCAACTGATGGATTCAAAATCCGTTGCCGAAAGCACGATGGTTTCGCCTTCGCATACAGTCGCATCATCGCCCAGGTCCAAGGTGTTGTCGTTGAGAATGACGATGGTCGTGATATCCGAGCAAATGTTTTCCGATACGTTTTGTGGTAAGGCATAGGTCAAGGTGGTTACAAAGCTTAATGGTTGCTGACAGGGTACATCCTCGATGGTTTCCCCCGTAAGCACGTCGATATTGTAGAGCGTTCCATTAGCGCTAATTCCCCACAATTCATTTTCATTGTAATCAAACGCTAAACCGCGCAGGCCTGCGACTGTGTTGCCAATAAAGATCGTGGCTGCCGTGTTTGGGTCTATTCCATATAATTCACCGCTTTCGGTCGTAGCAAAGAGTGCATCGTTGGAAGCGTCGTATGCCAGGCCATTTATTCCCCCTTCGCCGGCTGAGAAAAAATTGTCGATGGCTGTTAAAGCAGCAATTTCGCCAATTGCATCTAATGCTCCGGTATTAACGTCGATGGAATATAAGGTTTGAATGAGCGGTTCGCCGCTATTCGTTTCCGGAATCCCGATGGCATAAAAACGGTCGTCCACATTGTTGTAATCGCCTGCGTAGAATTGATTATTGGGGTAGGTATAAATGGGAGTGACCACGCCCGTCTCAATATTCACCGATGAAAGGGCAGGAGTAGTTACAATGTTTGATAAACCATACAACGTGTTGGTGGATGCACGGAAACCCATCGCCGTCCAGTCGTTACCGGTGTTGCTCTGAATGGTGTCGATACTTCCATCGACGGTGTTGGTGTAGAAGATGATGTCATCGCCGCTATGATCATATGCAAGGAAACTTCCGCCTTCCGTATCGACTTCTTGAATGAATACCTGAAGCGTCAGATTGGCTTCGCCCGCCGCCACTTCTTGCGCAGAAGGAACGTATAAGGGCTGAGCTACGGTATCGGAAGGAATGAACGTGCCACCTCCCAGCCATTGCAGACCGGCATAAGACTCGAATTGACTCAAGTCTGCTTCGAGCTGCAGGGTATCGCCGGCACAGATATCCAGTGTTTCAGGAAGGTTGAGCAAATCGCATGCGGGTTCATCCACTATACAGGGCAGCACCGTAATCTGGTCGGAAGAGGCGCAACCATCGGCCCCACTGCCATTGGAGCAAGGGCCATTCACACAGGCTGAATAAATACCAGGCTGCGTTACCGTGAAATACCGCGTACTGTTGTCGGGCCAGGTGCTTTCCGGACCGCTGAAGCAATCGCCTCCCCATTCCCAATAGTCGCCCACGCCGGCATCTAGTATAATAGAGTCGCCCTCGCAGAGGTAAACGGTGTCGGGACCGAACTCAATGAAATCGACATATGAATTATAAAAAATCCAAGATGGGAAATTGGGAAGAGAAACAAAAATATTTTCAATGCCGCCGTTAAAACTAAACACTTCAGGTATAACTGTTGGCGAATCACTGTTTGCGCAGTTAATCGCGCCAAGGCGGGTTACACCCAAAAAATCAAACCAACTATAATAAATGTTCATGTCAGGAGCCATTTGCATGTAGTACGCGGTGATATCATCGGAGATGACTTCCTGTGTCGATGCAACACTTACTCCCAGCTCATAGGCAGATGCCAAATTGTAACGCACCAATTGCTGTGTGCCCGTTCCCAAGCCTGTTGATGTGGCGTAGAGGTATTGCGAGCTATGGGAGAATTCGAAAGCTTCAGAACCAACGAAGGGCAATTGTTCCGGATCAGACAATACGCCTGTAGTTAAATCGAAATCAAACAACAGACCGCCCGAGGTGGCGACTTTGCTGTAACCAGCGAAAAAAAGCGCATCCGGATTACCGGAAATGGGCGAGGCTTTGATGGTGCCCGTCTGACCCGTATCGGTTTCAAATACAGACGAGAGGGCTACACCTTCCGAAGTAACACTATACACACCAATGCCTGTGGTGTCTTGATTGATCAGTATCCAGTAATCTGTATCGTTTTCATGTCGAATGGCGCACAGACCTTCGAATGAATAATCATGCACAGGAATATCCGCTTCCACCACATCGCCCAGTCCATTGTTCAAGGTCATGTCGACTTTGAAGTAACGAAACCCTCTGCCGTTGGGTTGCAACGCCAATATCTCGGTTGTCGCATCTACATAATGCTCAATTTCATCGATGGTGAACAAGTAGTACACATTCGGCTCGCCGGGTGCTGGAATGATTACCGACGATTGCGCAGCGCTCATACCACCTCCTTCTAAACCTTGCATATCATACATCACTTCATGGTTTCTGTTCCAGATGTGTCCGGGATCCTGACCGCTTGCCGGCACACGACCACCACCATTGGAGTAGAATAATAGGTTGCCCGCCGAATCGCAATAGGCCGTGCAGCCCTCAAACGTGGACATGGCGCCCGTTATCTGGACCGCCTCGCCCGAGTTGAAGTCAAGACCATAACCAAAGCCGAAGTGCCAGACGTTGGCTTCTTTTTGGGATTTGCAGAATAAGGATAGCAGAAGGAATAAGCAAAGTGCTGTGCATCTAAACATGAGGTTGCGTTTTAACGGACGATGGTGAAATAGCCTTTGTAATAGAATCGCTCTCCTGTTTTTACTGAACTGGTAGTGATATAATAATAATATATTCCATTGGGCATATAAAAATCTCCGCCATCTGCTCCGCCTGTCCACGCTTGTCCGGGGTCGGTTGAAGAGAATACTTTTTCACCCCAACGGTTGAACACTTCCATTCGGAATGAATCGGGATCCAACCCGCTGCTTTCGATTTTAAATACATCATTGATGCCATCACCATTGGGGGAGAATGCGACCGGAATGAATAAGTTAAACATTTCATTTACGGTCAAAACACCAATTATCTCATCCGAACAACCATCGGCGCTAATAACCTCCAGTTGCATAGGGTAGGAACCACCTACGCCCAAGGGAAGGCTGAATGCGGGGTTCTGCTCCATACTGACCAACTCTTCCGAGGGCAAGGAGATGGTCCATTCCCAGGATGCGATGCTGCCTTGCGATAGATCAAGTAAGGTTACATCGGTGTTATCTGCCTCCAGAATGAGAGGCTCGGAGGTGTAATTGGCCTGTGGTTGCGGATATGCTTCCAGGTAATCAGTGAGTAAGGTGTCATAGGCACAGCCAATAGCTGTTGATACTTCCAGAGCTATATCGAACACTCCGGGTTGAGTTGGTGTAAAGGTTACGTTTGACTGATTGGGGTAGGGTGTGCCTTCGATGGTCCATTGCTGAGATGTGAACGTGCTCGGGTCGGTGTCGTTGGTGAGTAGAAACTGAGCTGGCATGCACAGGACCGTATCCGAAACACTCAGTGCGATGAATATGGGCGCGTCGACAGATACATCAAAACAATCTGAAAGGTTCTGGCCATTTGCGTTGGTAATGGTCAAGCACGCCTCGCCATCCACAGTCACTGGAACCGTGCACGATGCATCCGTGCAGACAGGAACCGTGTTGTACGTCCACTCATACGTAAATGGACCCACGCCGTTTTGATTTTCGGTTAAGTAGAGAGAAAGTTCCCCGTTGTAACAAGTGGCAGTGTCGTTGGGAACTTCAATGGTCCAGACTGGCGTGAGTGGATTCACGCAACAATTACCGCCATCCGAAATGTCATACACCTCGGTAAGCCAGCAGTCGTATTGCGTGTGGTGAAACAACAAATCGTCGTCGAAGGCAGTCAGAAAGTAATACACGACTTCATCGGGGGTATTGCCACCACCGGCCACATAGAGGGTATCGCACTGACCGCTCACACCTACCATAATCCCTGGGCCGCCAAAAGCGCCACCCCAGCCACCGGAACCATTGCCATGCAACGGTTCATAGCCTACCGGTGGAGCGGTGAGTATTTGCGTTATCGAAGGGGCTACGCCGGAGATGGAGCTCGTTAATATGCCGAGATTGCATGCATTATTGTTCGTGCTGTTATTAAACCCGGCGTAAAGCACTTCAGTTACGTTGCTCACATATGGTCCCGTAATGTTAATCTCCACAGGCTCATAGGTGCAAATACCAATTTTCAGGTTGGGGATGTCCTGGTCCACGTTGATGTTGAGTGTACCACCGTCGTAGTTGGAGTAGATCGCGACATTGCCTGTTCCGTTGCAGAGAGGGGAGGCATCGGGATTCGTGACTCCCTGAAAGCTAGGGAACAAGAACCACTCCTGCTTCATGCCTTCGGCCGGAAAGCCATCGGCAGTATTGGTGGAAGGAAATGCGCAGGTCGAGGTGGAAGATGTTCCGAAGGTGTCGGGCAGCCAGGCCGCACCTGGATCCACTGAACGGGTGGCAAAGGTGCCGGCGGTATCGCCCGTGCCAACCCGAATCCCCACATGCACCGACGTGCTCGGTACTGCCACACCTTGAAAAGGACCATAGAGGAATGAGATGCTTCCAAACCCAAAGCCTGTGTAGACTTGGTTGATGATGCGGGCTTGAAATGAAAAGGACTCACCGACATACCCCACGCGGCGCACGTTTTTCCATTGCACGCAGATACCTTGAAAATCGATGGTGTAACTGACCTTTGAAGTAGCGTCGATGCCCTCGAGGTTGGTGGCAAAAGGCGCAATGACCGGCGCGGAAATGCCCAGGGAAAGCGGATCGTAATTAGTGGCCTGTGGTGCAGTGCTGAGCGTTATGAATCCGTTGGTGCTGATGAAAAGGGATGAATGAGGCTCAACACCCATGGTAACGGGAAGTGTCGGAACAGCTGCCGATACATCATCATCGAACGCCCCCGAAAAGACCACCTGATCACCGGAAAGTTCCGTCCAGGTGTCGGTGGATTGGAAAATGTAGTTGTAGTCGAGTATTTGACCATGCATCTGCAAGCCAATGAATTGTATCAGACAAATAGTTGCAAAAATGAATTTGGTCAATTTCATTCAGTATAATTATGTATAAAAAACACTTGAACCATTCAAAAGGTTGCGCTTTCGGGTATCTAAATTAGCTTGTTGGGCCAATGAATTAAAAGGTTCGAAAATAGAAGGGGGACAGACAATCGTCCAACCCCCGTGTTTTATCGAATAATTAAGGTTAATGTGATCAACGCTCCCAAAACACGCCGGCATTATTGGTCTTGTAGGTGACCCATGTTGTATTGCCATTGTCTCTTTTTTCTTCCTCTTTGTGCGGATCTTGTGCGAAATAGTCTAGTGGAAGAAGTCGGACGTACGTGTATGTTTTTCCCTCAGCGGCAGATTCCATGTTGTATTCACTCGTAACAGGACACTCCAGCATGTAGAGGTTTTTGGCCATGTAACTTTCGAGATACTCTTCTTTGGTCTGCTGACTCTGATTGTTCCAGTTTGCGTCGGGGTTTAGAATCAACGGCTGGCCGGTGACCAGGCGCTCCCGAACTTCCTCGATGCTCAATAGTTCTCCCTTCTCATTCATGACATAGGCTTCAAACGTCGGATCGATCCACAACCATTTGTTGAGCGACTCCGAATAAACGGAGTTAATGACGTGACAATCCTGGTCAATCTGCAGACTGTCTTTAGGCAGGCAGGTCACGATTCTGGATTTAATGCCAAGCGACAAATAGCACTCATTCAATACCAATGCGAGCCCTCGGCAGTTTAAGCCTCTGTTTTCCTTCTTGCAGACCTCCAACATACTCATGGCATTTTTAACCTCGGGGTTTCCATGCATTCCATCATGCGGCACTAAATCGTGCACCCAGTGCAGTAGATTCAGTATTTTCAATACGTCTGAACCTTGCCCGGCAATGCTGTCCAGCTTGAATCCTTCGCGCAATGCGGTTAGGTTGGCATTGTCGCTTTGTTGATAGCTAAACGCCGGTATCGGTCGGCTGTCGGACGGGTTGTATTGGTGCGCCCTTTTGAGAATGTCTAAATAGTCTCCCGTGGCTTTCAGCTTTCGGTTGAGTTCCAGAAACTCTTTTTCGTTTCGTATGCTTTCAAGGTCTGTGTCGCTCTGCACATGGCGATAATCGTTATATCCGGCGTCAATTGCCTTGCTGAGGTTCATTATCGCCATTTTCTTGTCATTCGAAAGGGCGTAAATGCACGTTAAGTTGTAGTAAATGTTATTGAGAATATAGGTGTAAGGTCCTTTTTCCTCCGCACTCAGATTTTCATAGTTGGATAGATATTCCGATAACAGTGTATTGAATGTTTTTAAATCTCTTTGATCATATGCGGTGTTGAAGCCTTCGGCCTTGTTGGTCATAAAATCTTCCATCTTTTCAGATGGTGTAGGTTGGGCGAAAAGTTGAGTGACTATTAATAGGAAGATGAATAGAGCTAGTGGTTTTTTCATGGATTGGGGAGGTTTAGAGTATTGATGCAGTGAGGTTTGACAGCGAGACTATCGGACTTTGATTTTACCTAAGGAAGTATTCATGATGACCTTCAATTTCCCGGTTCCGATCTTTAATTCGCTATGCGATTTTTCCTTCAGCTCCGGTCGATCCACTTTCACACTTCCCAAACTTGTGCTCAAATCCAGTCGGCAATCGCCCAGTGAATTGTTGAGTTGAACATCAATGTCGCCCAAGCTCGTTGTAAGACTGCAGGCCTCTGTTAACGTTATGCGCTCTCCTGTGATATCGCCCATATCTGTATTACTCGTAATCTTTCCTTGAACATCGTTCAGCGAAATGTCGCCCAGGGCGGTATATACATCGAGAATCCCTGAGCAATTGCTTACGGTTATATCTCCCAGGGAAGTGTTCAGCTTGATGTTTTTTCCTTGTAAGCCATCCGTTACGATGTCTCCAAGGGCTGATTCCATTCGAACATCAATGCCCTCCGGAATGTTCATGTCGATTGTGCTAGTCTCGGATAGCGTGCTTATGCCGCTGTAGGATTGATTGCTTCTCTTGACTTGCAGCGTGAGCACTGAGTTGTTGATTTCGTAGCTCAGTTTGCACTGACCGTCTTTATTTCTGGAGAATATCCCCTTGGCATCAATGTGATAATTGTATTGAATCGTCACATCCTTTCCGCTATTGCCGTGAACGGCTATGTCGCACTTATCGCCCACAAGGACAATAGCCGTTATGCCGTTGAAAGTCGTATCAACGTGCAAGTGGTCGTCATATGATTTCCACAAACCAAATTCGCTTTTGGGTTGCTGCGGATAGGAAAAATCAAATGAAGGGATTGGAAGTGAAGGTTCAATAGCGGGCTGGGTCTCCA
>JBKCGW010000316.1:0-1875 GCA_046303175.1 Flavobacteriales bacterium | reverse complement strand
GTGTATGACATGATACGAAAATACGAAAGGGGTCAGCGCGTCCAATTGTCCTTGTTATTCGAGCGAGTCTCGCTTTGCCATAAACACTTCCAGGTAAAGGATGCCATCGTGCACTTGCTCAATCAACGCGACGATAAAAAGGAGAGTTGGATCAGCTTTAGTACGGGGAAAATTATGCGCCCGGATATTAGCGAGATTTAATAGACAATTGCAAACAGACTATGTAGGATCGGCCTTGCAAATAATCGATTTCTTCTCCATTTGGTCCCAATAGGTATCGCTAAATACCAGACGGTATTTAAATAAATGACTTTCTTTTTTTCCTATCTGATTTTTATTGGGCTTACAGGCTGATTCATTTTTTTCAACACCCTCACACTTTTTCCTTCATTTCCTTGTTTCCGCTTTTACGGCTTATTATATTCATTTCTTACCGCAACCTAAACTCGCCATGTCTAAAAAAATCATTCGCATACTCCTTGAAAAGCTCGAACAGGAAACACGTAGAAGCCCTTTTCTGAACTGTCTGCAGGGTTTTTCCTCGGGGGCTCGATTCGATCTTACAAAGCTCAATACGTTGAGTCCTTTTACCGCGCGCGATATCCTGCGCGAATTGTTTAAGGCCGAGGGTAAGTCGATTGAAATTAAACTGACCGATGAAATGCCGCCCGAGGCGATCCTCGATCAACTCCACTACTCGGTGGCGGCCGATGAACTCGATGACCTCTTCCGTAAACTATACGCCAAGGGCAATGACCTCTTTCGGGAAACGGGTCAACACAATATCTACGTTGGTTTTCCGCTACTAAGCCACTTCGATGCGTTTGATGAAACCAAGAGTTTCATGGCACCGCTCATGTTTTGGCCTGTGACCATCGCGCCTGGCAAAAACTTCGACCGCTGGTACATCGAGAAAAACACGGATAGCGAGGTGCGCTTAAACTATGCGCTGAAAAATTGGTTGCTCGACAACAACATGCGCTTGCCGGAAGAGCCCGATGCAGAGGCGATGGAGTCGTGCTCCATCACCTACGAACAACTGGAAAACTACCTCGTGTCCATCGCGGAGCTTTTCCACGTGCCGGGCGAATGGCGCAATCAATACTTCGTAACCGATACATTGGGCCCAAACCCTCTGCGTTTTGGTAGTCTGAAGAGTTTTAACGAGGAACTGCATCGTTTGGGTTTTGACCTGCACCTGTCGGCAGTGATGGGTGTTTTTCAGGCAAACAAGGAGGGTATCATTCAAGACCTGAAAACCTATCTCGATCAAGAGTCTTCTCTCGAGATTGAACAGGCAGGAGAGGCCTTATTCCAAGAATTCCCATTTTCCTTGGTGGATTTGGACCCGGCGCAATGGGCTACCCATGAAACCATCGGTGCAGGTGGTCATGCGGTCGTTCATGGTCCTCCCGGCACGGGAAAATCGCCCGTGCTCACAGGCATTATTTCCACAGCACTAGCCAACAACCGCCGCGTGCTCATGGTGAGTGAAAAGCGCACGGCACTCGATGTCATCGCTCAAAAGCTGAGCGATCTGGGAATTGAAGATGCGTATGTGACCATTGCCGATGTGGTGGAGGGCAGAAGGGCGGTTGTGTCGAAGGCTCGGAATATTCAGGATGAAGCATTGCATTGGAAGGCCGCTAAGCCCCTGGATTATGCAGCGCAACGAACGGCATGGTCTAATTATCGCCGCAAATACGCCACGTACTGCGCAGAACTCAATGAGGTTATGTTCAACGGCATGCGCTTCGAAGAGTTGATGTTGCATTACCTGCAAATCGCTCAGGAGGTGAATACGTTGTCGATCTCATCTGAGTTGTTGCAGCATGTGGAACAGCATCCCGAAGACTTTAAACGACTCTCGGAATA
>JBKCGW010000315.1:0-1874 GCA_046303175.1 Flavobacteriales bacterium | reverse complement strand
TTGAATGGCCGGTATGCATTTCAGCATAGTGTCTTTTGACTTCGCCAGTTCATACACCTCTTCGAACGACTTGCTTTGCGACACGAGTGCGCGCTGCAAAC
This sequence comes from Flavobacteriales bacterium, assembly GCA_046303175.1. Taxonomy (GTDB): domain Bacteria; phylum Bacteroidota; class Bacteroidia; order Flavobacteriales_D; family Sanyastnellaceae; genus JAIBBG01. Next base: position 1,773 of record JBKCGW010000315.1, on the reverse strand, counting down.
GGTTGATACGCTTTTGTGTTTCGATAATATCCACGCTGTTGTCATACCCTCTCATAGACGAGTAGCGATCGCTGCCACCCACACCGCCTCTGCGAAGGTGCTCGGGGTAGGGCTCAGCACCGAAGATGCTGCGGTATACATTGTCGTCTTTGTCTTGCAGGTCGCCCACAAAAAGTTCGAGCGTATCAATCTGTTCGTTGAGGTCGGCGATTTGCCCTTTGAGAAACTTCACTTCGCGACTAAGGCGAGCAGTTTCCGGGTCTTTGAAAAATGAAGCGTACAACACCACGCCGATTGCGCCGATAACAAGCCCTGCAAACAAATAACGCAATGCACTCACGGTATAGTCGCGGATACCGTAACTGATCTTCTCGAAATTGAGCGTGCTGGGGTTGAATTTGTATTTAAGGCGTGGCATTTAGTTCCGCGAATGTAACCCAAGAATGTTGTTTAAAAAACATCATTTTTTTGGGGATGGAAATGCGACGAAAAACCCTGCGATTGGAGTGTGCGTGCTACATTCGCGCCTGATATGACAAAGTTGACTTCCCGACAAATACGCCAGCAGTTTCTGGATTTTTTTCAATCGAAAGGACACGTGATCGTTCCATCGGCACCGATGGTTGTGAAGGGTGATCCTACCCTCATGTTCATCAACAGCGGCATGGCGCCGTTCAAGAATTGGTTTTTGGGCAACGAGGCCATCAAGCATCCGCGTGTGGCCGACACCCAGAAGTGTTTGCGCGTGAGTGGAAAACACAATGACTTGGAGGAGGTGGGCGTTGATACGTATCACCACACCATGTTTGAGATGCTGGGCAACTGGTCGTTTGGCGATTACTTTAAGCAAGATGCCATTGCGTGGGCGTGGGAACTGTTGACGGAGGTGTATAAAATTCCGACCGACCGTTTGTACGTGACCGTGTTTGAAGGCGATGCTTCAGAGAAGCTGGACTTCGACCAGGAGGCCTACGATATTTGGAAGGAGCGCATTGCGGAAGACCGCATTTTGCGTGGTAATAAGAAAGATAATTTTTGGGAGATGGGCGACACGGGTCCGTGTGGTCCGTGTTCTGAAATCCATATTGACATACGCTCCGATGAAGAGCGAGCGAAGGTGGATGGTAGAACATTGGTGAACAATGACCATCCGCAAGTAGTTGAAATTTGGAACAACGTATTCATGCAGTTTGAGCGCAAGGCCGATGGATCACTCGTTCCATTGGCAGCGAAGCATGTCGACACCGGCATGGGCTTCGAGCGTTTGTGCATGGCGCTGCAAGGCGTGCAATCGAATTACGACACCGATGTGTTTACTCCCCTCATCCGAAAAGTTGAATCGCTGAGCGGAAAGAAATACGAACGTTCCGATGAAAAGCGCGATGTGGCTATGCGCGTAATTGCTGACCACGTGCGTGCCGTTTCGTTTGCGATTGCCGACGGACAATTGCCTGCAAGCGGCGGTGCGGGGTATGTGATACGCCGTATTCTTCGTCGCGCCATTCGTTACGGATACAGCTTCCTCGGGTTGAAAGATCCGTTCATGTGCAAGTTGGTAGCAGTTTTGGCCGAAGAGATGGGCGACTTTTTCCCTGAAATCAGAAGCGGGCAGCAGTTGGTGGTGAAGGTGATTCGCGAAGAGGAAGAAAGTTTTTTGCGCACGCTCGATAAGGGTATACAATTGCTCGATGAGATCATTCGCAAAACAGAAGGCGATGTGATTGATGGCAAAGTGGTGTTCGAATTGTACGACACCTTCGGTTTCCCTGCCGA
>JBKCGW010000314.1:0-3352 GCA_046303175.1 Flavobacteriales bacterium | reverse complement strand
CGGTCGCGACCCATGGAATACAAGCCGTCCAACACGATGGGGTTGGGGGTTGGGTTGTAAAGCTCGATGGCTTTGTTGTTGTTTGATCCCTCAACGTATTCTGAAATGAATACATCGAAGCAATTGTTTTGAGCGGTTACGCTACCAACTGCCAAAGTTGTAGCAGCAAAAAGTAGAATTTTTTTCATTCGGTAGTTAATTAAGCAAGCGGACAAAAGTAGACACAAGGCAAGTTCCCACAAGCAATTCAGCGGAAAGTTTATAGAGATTTTCCATACTGTTAAGTTTTAGTTTATGCAGGCAACGTTGAATTGGGTTAAACGTCTGAGAATCAAACGGGGCGATAATAACACCATGTGGTTCGAAGAACAGAGAATTTACTTGGTGTATCGGGCTTTTCGCTTTACCTTAGCCACCCTTTGAAAACTAAAGACGTACATTGATTTTGATCATAATTTTATTTGCATGAATATGACTAGAGCACTGCTTTTTGCCTGTTTGGCATTCCTAACGATGAATGTCCATGCTGCTTGGGATATTTACAAGGCCGGATTGAGCGTCAATGGTGGGTATTACGACTGCCAGTTAGATGGTTTGTCGCCCAACTTCCAGCATACGTTTTTCGGAAGATACACTTCTTCAGGATCGATTGAAGTGAATTTTGCCGAAGTACTTACCTTCAAGAATGGCTCATCCAATGTATGCTCAGCAACCATGCGTTACCGTGTGTATCGCACATGCGATACCCCGCCATCGTATAGCTCGCTCTCTTTGCCATTTTGTTGCAACTTTGGTGGAACGGATTGTTCCGGAGGTGCTTGCGGACCGGATGTTACGAATACAGGTGACCAGAAGTGGCGCGGAGTTCCTTCATCGACCCTCAATCTTTTGAGCGGCTTAACTCTTTCAGGCAGTTATGTCATTGAAGTTTATTTTGAAGCAACCGGCGACGATTCAGGGGGCTGCACCAATACGAAGTTCTCAAACAACGGGGGTGCAAATTTCCGTGCGTATTTCGAATACGAAGTGAACGATTACTTCGGCGATGCCAATTTCACCTCACCAACCTGGAGCGGCGATGCGGCCAACTTTACGGTGGCTGCTAACTCTACCACCTCGGGTTTAACAGGAAGCGAAGCCAATCGCACAAGCACTGCCAAATTGAATGTGGCTTCAGGGTCGGGTTCTCAGTATATCAGCACTCAAATTGCAACCTGGGACTCTCAGCAGGAATGGTACTTCTGGGTAGGCCGTGACGGAGTGGGCGGCGCTCCTTCCGATTTGGATGCCAACAACCAACAGGCAATCTATCTGTATGCGAATGAATCGAACCTTGAATCAGCGTCTGTTGATGGCTACCGCATTCTGCTTGGTCAAACCGGTACATCGTTTATTCGACTCCAGCGAATCGACAACGGCACTGCTACTACCGTTTTCACATCCGGCAGCGGCTTACCTTCGGCGCTCACAGACTATGGCGTAACCTTCAAAGTGGTTCGCACGCAATTGGGCGTATGGACGATCTACACGTCTACTCTCCCAACGAATAGTGTAAACTCTCAATCGACTCCAACGCCACTCAGCTGCCCGGAGTCGCTATCTACTGTGAACCAAGGAACAGTAACGGATAATACCTATGCACCTGCTGCAAACGGTTATTTCGGATTTATGGCGATACACGATAATACTGCTGAAGGTCGCGCTGCTGCTGAGTTCGACAGCTTCCGCTTCCGAGCATTTCCTCCTGATACATATGTTGCTTTTAACGGAGCTACTACCGGATCGGTTAACGAAGACGCTACACTGGCCAACAATTATGCTGTTGCGGTTGACATCTTCAATCCATCGAGCACAGCAGCAACTTCTATCGATATCGTTTTGTACGGAACGGCATCCCGCGCGGGTGGAGGCCCTAACCCGTCAACGGCATATGCGCCCAACTACACAACCCAGACGCTTACGTGGTCTGCAGGACAGAGTGGTACCAAATACATCTACATTGATCCGGCGAACAATGCTTCATGCGATGATGTTGCGACCATGCTCTTCCGTCTAGAAAATCCAAGCGGCGGAACGAACGTATTTGTAGGCTCGGCTGATACCTTGATATTGACCATTGTGGACGACGATTCGGGGTACGAAACGCTGATTGACCAAGACTTTAATGCAGGCACTATGACCGGCTGGAAAACCACCGGAAGTTCTTGGAGTGCGAGCTCTTCCTCTCCTATTGAAGGTGCTTACTCAGCTCGTCATAGCACGCAGGCCGTGGCCGGACAAACAGCTACAGCCTATGCAATTGACGATGCTAATCTGGTAGGAATTACAACCGCATGGAGGTTTGAGGTTTCTTTTGCGAATGACGCCAGTGCCAATAATAACTTCCAAATTTTCCTTGCAGCCAATGACTCGAACCTGTATAGCGCAGGTGTCGATGGATACGCGGTGGTTATTGACCAAAGCTCATTGCCTTCTGCCGGTACGGCTGATTATATCCGATTGTATCGTGTAGACAACGGAGCCTATGCTTCTACACCCATCGTGAATTCATCCACTGATTGGGTTGATCAGGTAAATGGAGGAACGCGCGTGGGTATTCAAGTTATTTTGAGCGAAGCAGGAACATGGACCATCAGTGTTGATAATAATGGTGGTTTTGAGTCACTGACTTCGTTGGGTTCAGGAACTGACCTTGCGGGTGGAGCTCTTACGTATCCCTTGGCAAAATACTTCGGGGTGCGCTTCAAATACCTTGCGGCGGCGTCTGATTTATTCCGTTTTGATGATCTGCTCGTTGTTCAGAGTGGTTGCAAGCGCTTGTGGTATAGCCAGGCTACAGGCAATTCCAATGGAGCTATCTGGGCACCCACTGCGGTGGGAACTGCGCAGTCAGTGGTTTCAGGTCGCTATGATCGTTTTGTGATTCAAAGCGGACACACCGTAACAGCAACAGGCACTTGGCTAGTCAATGACTTGTCTATAAACTCCGGTGCAACGCTGAATGGTGGCAGCAGCGAAATGCGCGTTCACGGTAACTGGATTAACGAAGGAACTTTCACAGCAAGCACTTCAACAGTTGTATTCAAGGGTCAGGCGGCCCAAACAATCGGTTTTGCCGGAGGTGCGTCACAGACAACCTTCAACAACCTAACAATAGATAACGACGGATCGAACGTATCGCTTACTCCTTCGCTGGTATCGGCTACCGGAGTAGTTTCTATGCTCGAAGGAACACTTCAAACCAATGGCAACTTGCGCCTGATTTCAAATTCAGCCGGCTCAGCTTCCATTGGGGAGATTAAAACCGGTGCTGCCGTATCCGGAAATGTCGAACTGCAGCGCTACATACCAT
>JBKCGW010000313.1:0-3498 GCA_046303175.1 Flavobacteriales bacterium | reverse complement strand
ACAAAAACCGGTAGCGAAGAAAGCAGCCCCTGCGAAAATTATCAAGCAGGCGCCTAAGCCAGTTGCAAAGCCAACACCACAACCAAAGCCTGTTGCAGCTCCGGCTCCAAAGCCGACACCTGCTCCGAAGCCGGTTCCTGTCGCGGCACCTGTGGTAAAGAAAGAAGAACCCAAACCAACACCTGCACCAGTGCCGATGGTAAAAAAGGAAGAAAAGAAGAGTATGATTGATGTACGATATTCAGATAAGGACCTCAAGGATTTTGAAGCACTCATTCAGGAAAAATTGAAGGTGGCAAAGTCGGATTTGGATGAATTGAAGCAGTCGCTTTCTCACGAAGGCGATAACTCAACCGATGACACTGCGCCAACATTCAAAATGATGGAAGACGGAAGCGAAACCATGAACCGTGAAGAGCTTTCACAATTGGCAGCCCGTCAAGAGAAGTTTATCGTGAACCTTGAAAACGCTCTCCTGCGCATCAAGAACAAAACGTACGGAATTTGCCGCGTTACCGGAAAGTTGATTCCGAAGGAGCGTCTGCGCCTGGTGCCTCATGCAACATTGAGCATCGAAGCGAAAAACATGCAATAATTCCAATCGAATAATCGGGAGCGAAACCCCGGCTGAAAAGTCAATGGTTTCGCTCCTTTTTTCTACCCTCTTGTGAAGAAAGCACTCGTTACCATTTTCACGGTACTCATCCTCGATCAAATCCTGAAGGTTTGGGTGAAACTCAACTTCCACTACGGTGAAAGTAAGACGCTCATACCCGGTTGGATCGATTTGCAGTTTGTAGAAAACCCGGGAATGGCTTTCGGCTGGATGATACCCGGTGATGCCGGTAAATTGACCTTGAGCATTTTTCGATTGGTGGTGGTTTCAGGTATTACATGGTACTTGTATCGTCTCATCAAGGAAAAGGCTCATTGGGGATATGTAGTATGTGTGAGCATGATTGTGGCTGGAGCGATGGGCAACATTATCGATAGTCTTGCCTACGGATTAATGTTCGATCGTGGTTCTACGTTCGATGCCGATTTCAACGACTACACGATGTATTTCGGTAAGGCCGAATTGAATTACGAGGGATACGCAAAACCTCTCATGGGCAACGTGGTCGATATGTTCCATTTCACTGCTCGCTGGCCTTGGGGAGACCCACATTCACACGCGGAAATTTTCCCTCCCATTTTTAATGTTGCAGACGCTAGCATTACAGTGGGTATTGTGCTCATCATGTTGTTTCAGCGTCGCTTCTTTCCAAAGAAGGAGGAGCAAAGTGTCGACACCGACAGCCAACCGGAAAGTGAAGCCCCTGCGTTATAGTTTGCAGAGTTGCAGGTGGATTTGTTTCTTGAAGAATAGTTTGGTGGCCTCCTCAAAAGCACGTGTATAGTCGGATACAAAGAATTGGTCTTCTCCCCGAGGGTCGTTATTCAGAAGTAGCTCTTTTTCGAGAATGCCTTTTAGCTTTCGAGCTACAACTTCAGCCGAATCGAATAGCTTGACGCGTCCGGCATAGAAAGCATCAATTTCTTTTTTAATCAACGGATAGTGTGTACAAGCCAGCACCAGTCCATCGATGTTATCAAGTGCCGGATTACGCAGGTATTCGTTGAGTACCGCTTCACTGATGGTATTGTTGTAAAATCCCTCCTCAATCATCGAAGCGAGCAAGGGCGTCGCAAGGGCGCTGTAAACCAATTCAGGCTTGCGGCGGGCGAATTTTTCCTGGTAGACTCCACTGGCAACGGTTGTCTTGGTTGCTATGATGCCCACTTTCCGAATGGAATCATCCGCAATGACCTCTTCAATCATGGGGTCGATTACGTTGATAACAGGCACCGATCCTTTGTAGGTGTCGCGAAGCGCTTCATAAGCGGCTGCAGAGGCGGTATTGCAAGCAATTACGATGGCTTTGCAGTTCTTCACCTCCAAAAGGAAGCGAGTGATGTCCACAGCGTATTTAGCAATGAGTTCTTTCGACTTTTCGCCATAGGGTAAATGCGCAGTATCGCCATAATAGACTAGCGACTCATTCGGAAGCAAACGCTGAATGGCTGAAGCAACGGTGAGCCCGCCTATGCCGGAATCGAAAACACCAATAGGACGGTTGTTGCTCATGGGTATAAAAATAAGGCCCGGAATTTAGTTCCGGGCCTTACATACATCCGTTGTGGATTATTTTTTTGGAGCTTCTTTCGCTTCGTTGGTGAAGTCAGGAATGCCCATCTTCGCGCAAACGAGTTTGGTGATATCGTCACCGCCCATGTATAGCATGGACCCTGACCCTGCATCGAATATGTAGGTGTAACCATTTGCCTTGGCTACATCTTCAATAGCTTTCTTAGCCTTTTCCAAAATCGGCTCAACTTTACGTTGTTCCTCTGCTGATACATCTGCACTGGCTTGCTCTTGGAAATCATAAATTCCTTGCTCTTTGGCTTGAATTTCTTTCACTTTCGTGTCAAGTATTACCTTGGGAGCTGTTTGCTCTGATTTTTTGAAGTCTTCAATCAGTTTTTCATATTCAGCACGCATAGCAACCAGCGCATCTTCGTACTGCTTCTTGTAAGTACTCAATTCTTCATAGGCTGTTTTATACTCGGGCATGTGCTCTACAAGCATTTGACCGTTGATGTGTCCGAGTTTCTGGGCTTGCGTTGCCACGAGGATGCCACAGAAAATGGCAAGAAGTGAAAGTTTTTTAATCATAATGAAAAGGATTTCTTGAAAACCCGGTTTCGAATTTTCGTGCCAAATGTAGGCATACTATCTTATTTATCTTTCGCCGGTACACGATCTCCGCCTTTCGGAGGAACTGTGTTTTTACCGCCTGCTCCGGGGGCCTTGCTATCAGGTTTTTGCTCTCCGCCTTCACCTTCTTCGCCTTCCTCGCCTTCTTCATCCAGTGTTTCACCGGGCTTCAATCCCATTTTCTTGAGCACCTTATCACTGATGTCGTGCTTGGGATTGGTGTAGAGCATATTGCTATCGGTGGCTTTGTCGAATACGACCATCAATGCACTGGTGGAGGCAACTTCCTGGATGGCTTCGTAAATCTGATCTTGAATGGGCTTGATAAGCTCTTCTCTTTTTTTGAATAACTCTCCACCCACCCCGAACTTGCTTTTCTGCATGTCCTTGGCTTCCTGGCGCGTGGTTTCAATTTCCTGTTCGCGTTTTTGCTTCATCTCATCGGTAAGCAAAATTTTCTCCGCCTGCAGGGATGTTTCGAGCTTGGCAATCGTTTCGTATTTGTTCTCAATATCTTTTTGCCACTGTGAGCTCAGCTTGTTAATCTCAGCTTGCGCTTGCTGATATTCAGGAATGTGACTTAAAATGTATTTTGAGTCTACATAAGCAAATTTCTGAGCTTGGCTAACGAACGCTACAGCAACGAAAAGAGCAGTTACTAGGATTTTCATGAATGGAACGTGTTTCATCAAAATAAATACGAAGGTAAGGTTTCTATAGTTCTCCCATATTCATAC
>JBKCGW010000312.1:0-5788 GCA_046303175.1 Flavobacteriales bacterium | reverse complement strand
TGCTTGGCTGTTCTTGTTTATGATTAACTTGCGTTCTCATTAAAACTAATCACGTATGAGTCTCCACGAAATGGGCATTCCCAGTGTCGATTTGAACGATTTCGTTCAAGGCACTGCAGAACAGAAAAAGAAATTTGTTGCTGACTTAGGCCAGGCATATGAAGGTATTGGCTTTGTAGCCGTAAAGAATCATCTGATAGCAGAAGATACTGTCGAGAAATTATACAAAGAGGTAAAAGCCTTCTTCGATTTGCCGGAAGAAACCAAAAAGAAATATGAGGTTGTTGAGTTGGCCGGACAGCGAGGCTACACGTCTTTCGGACGTGAACACGCTAAAGGTAGCAACGCGGGCGACCTAAAAGAGTTTTGGCATTTCGGACAAGAGGTAACTGATGGAGATCCTATCAAAGCCGAATACCCGGAGAACATTTTCACCGATGAATTGGATGGTTTCAATGAAGTAGGTATCAAAGCCTATCGCGATTTGGAATCGACCGGTCGATACATGCTACGTGCCATCGCTTTGCACCTGGGTTTAGATGAATTGTATTTCGATGATAAAATCAAGAATGGCAATTCCATTCTGCGCCCCATTCACTATCCGCCCATTACATCTGAACCGAAAAGCGCTGTACGTGCAGGTCAGCATGAGGACATCAACCTCATTACCTTGCTAATTGGAGCATCAGCTGATGGCTTGGAAGTGCTCAACAAGCAAGGCGAATGGGTAGCGGTAACCGCTCTCCCCGATCACATTGTAGTGAACGTAGGCGATATGCTTCAGCGTCTTACCAATGGAAAACTGAAAAGCACGACACACCGTGTGGTAAATCCGCCCCGCGAAAAATGGGGAAGCTCACGCTTTAGCATTCCGTTCTTCTTGCATCCGAGAAGCGAAATGCGATTGGATTGTTTGCCGTCGTGTGTTCCTGCCGGAGAAAAGCCGCATTGGGAGCCTATCTCGGCAGGTGAATTCCTCGATGAACGATTGGCCGAAATCGGACTGAAGAAGTAAACGCCGACTATGAAAATCCGAATCAGTGATCAGTCACTGCGTGTGCGTTTATCGGGTCAAGAAGCACTCATGCTGGAGAAAGGCAATGCGTTAAGTGCATCACTAACGTTTAGTGCCATCGACCAATTTATTTTCGAGTTGCGCACTTGGAATCTGACCATCGGAGAAGTTCATCTTGAGAAGAACAAAATCATCGCGTCGATACCCGCAACTGCCGCTGCAAGCCTTGCCCATGAGCGAGGATATTGTTTTACATGCGAGCAACTCTCCGACAGTGAGCCGGCACTGCAACTTGATATTGAAATTGATTTAGAAAAAACAACGAATTCATGACACCTCATCTCATCCTCCTGATGCTTGAAGTTCTGGCCATTGGCGCATTGGTATCGATTATCATCTATTTATTCAATGCATGGATTAAGCACCGTGAACGTTCGTGGGTGTTCATTTTGAAACAAGACAACAACAAGGCACTTGCTCCCTTGCGCATAAGTGCCTATGAACGCATCATCGTGATGCTCGAGCGCACTACACCGCAGGCTATGGTGATGCGACTTTCAGCAACAGCAACCCATGCGGCTTACTTACACATGGACCTCACCAAGGCCCTGCGCGAAGAATTCGAGCACAACATTTCCTTGCAGATGTATGTGAGCGACGAGTGTTGGAATAAAATAAAACGAGCCAAAGAAGAAACCGGTGAGCTTTACAAAGTCGCATTCACGCGTGTTAGAGCCGAGAGCTCATCAGCTGAATATGCTCGTGAAATCTTGCATTTAGAAGCCACCGTTGGCAACAGCGCCATTCGTGAAGCGATTGTGGCTGTTAGAGCGGAGATGGCGAAGCATTTTTAATGGGGACTGGGGACCGGGAACCGGGAACAAGTGTTGAAGGGTTGGATGATTTATGGGTTGCAACGAGCAGCAGCGCGTTGACTAATCGTAAACTGAGCCACTAAGTCTTCACGATGTATAAGCCAATCAATCTTTAAAGCACCTCACAGGATACCCGACATTCTTGTCGGTATGGTTATGCCCGTTTTCAATTCCGGTGGTGCTCATGCTGATAAACCATGCTTCTTGCGAATTGAATTGATTGGCAGACCACCAGTTGGAATTTTGGCCGATGCTGTAATAAGATCCGTTCATGAAACGATTACCATTGGGTAACCCTGAAAAACCACTGCTATTTGTTGCATAGTCATTGGGACTGATCCAGTAGGTGGTGCCAACGCTCTTCATAGGTCCGCCGGATACATTTCCCACCTCACCCGCAGGAGTAATGGGATCGATCGCAGTAAGCAGTGCCATCCACTCCTCCTCATTGGGCAAATGCCATCCGACCGGACACAATCCGAACGGTTGGGCTGCCGCAAACCAGTTGTACCACTTGCCATAAGGACACTCATACGAAGCATCATTGTTGTAATACGTCCATGCTCCGTAATTCGTGTTCTGCCATTGGCTGTTGGTGAGACCGGTGTTTATAATATCACCGTTGCGATACGTGCTGGTATTGAGGTTTTCAGCCATGACTTCTAATGAGCCGATGATGATTGTCTTATATGATTGCCCTTCTTGATCAACCATACTACCGTAAGTCAGATTGGGATTGTGTACATCAGGAGCACCGCAACTATGCAGTGATGTGCCGGTTGTTACTGTGCCATGATTTGCCACACTGATGCCCGGAACTACAATCCTCGAACCGCCCAGTATCAAGGTGTCGCCGGTCAAGGTCGACTGAACGCGAACATTCGCTGCTTGCAAGGCATATGGAACGCTCACTAGCTGCTCGGTTCCTACATCAATAAAGCCGCTTCCCACATTGAGTTCGACCTGGAGAAAGCGCTGACCGTAATCCCAGACCACCGCTGCAAGCGACTGAATGCTCCCCAGCTGAGCCGTAAATACCCCTAATGATGTCGTTTGTAAATTCTGCTCTTCTTGCCAAACAACTGTTCCGACGGCACTACCTGCATGAATGGTAAACCGGGCGGTTAGGGGAATATTGGCGAGAGGCTCGCCTGAACCATTGCGAGCGACACCTTGATGAGGAATTAACATAGGGACTTGCGCTGCAAGAGCAAATGGAAACACACACGAAACAAGGAAAAGCAATCGTTTCATCATGCGACGAAAATAGGAGAAATTTACACGTTGGTCGCGCCGCAGCACGTACCTTACCATAGAGTTTCGTCCACTTCAGGCCATTCGCCACTCGCCACTCGCAGTTCGCCATTAACTATTCCTTATTATCTTCGCGTTCGGTTCAATGAATAACCAAACTCATCTTTGACAATGACTCAAATCGGACACAAACCTGAGGGAGCCAATTTGGATTACCTCGGACTCAATCATGTAGCCACTGCCTATTGGAATTTACATCCGGCAGAGCTCGTAGAAGAAACCATCGGCCTTGGACAGGGCGTGCTCACCGACACCGGTGCTCTCGCCATCGACACAGGTGAATTCACCGGTCGTTCGCCCAAAGACAAATTCATCGTTGCCGATGATACTACCAAAGACACCGTGTGGTGGGGCGGACAATTCAACCTGCCTTTCGATTCTGAGAAATTTGACCGTCTGCAAGCTCGTATCTGCGCCTACCTCACCAACCGTGACGTGTATGTACGCGACATGTATGCTTGTGCCGACGAACGCTACCGTATCGGTGTGCGCGTAGTCACCGAATACCCTTGGAGCAATATGTTCGCCTACAACATGTTCATTCGTCCAACGAGTGAACAGCTATCGAACTTCACTCCCGACTGGAACATCATTTGTGCTCCCGGCTTCATGGCCATCCCCGATCAAGATGGTACACGCCAGCACAACTTTGCCATACTGAATTTCACCAAGAAAATCGCCATCATTGGCGGTACAGGCTATACCGGTGAAATCAAGAAAGGAATTTTCACCGTATTGAATTACGTGTTGCCACAAGACAAGAACGTACTCAGCATGCACTGCTCTGCTAACATCGGCTCCCAAGGTGATACAGCTGTATTCTTCGGTTTGAGCGGCACAGGTAAGACCACGCTTTCATCAGATCCTAACCGTCAGCTGATTGGTGATGATGAGCACGGCTGGACCGACACCACTGTCTTCAATTTTGAAGGCGGTTGTTATGCCAAGACTATTGACCTCACCCGTGAGAAGGAACCCCAGATTTACGACGCCATTAAGTTCGGTGCTATCCTGGAAAACATCGGCTTTGAAAACGATGGCGTTACTCCCGACTACTCCAACAGCGAGAAAACCGAGAATACGCGTGTGAGCTACCCATTGCATCACATCGACAATACCGTTCAACCATCGGTTGGAGGTATTCCGAAAAACATCTTCTTCCTCACCTGTGATGCCTTCGGAGTATTGCCTCCTATTTCAAAGCTCACTAAAGGACAAGCAATGTATCAGTTCATCAGCGGGTACACAGCCAAAGTAGCCGGAACAGAAGCCGGTATCACCGAGCCAACTACTACATTTAGTGCATGCTTCGGAGCGCCCTTCCTCCCACTCCACCCTACCAAATATGCAGAGATGCTGGGTAAGAAAATGGAAGAAAGCGGAGCACAGGTGTGGCTCATCAATACAGGCTGGAGCGGCGGTGCGTATGGCACCGGAGAACGCATGAAGTTGAAGTACACCCGTGCAATGATCACAGCCGCATTGGAAGGCAAGCTAGACAGCGTAGCATACGATACTCACGATATTTTCGGACTTCAAATGCCAACCACTTGCGCCGATGTTCCTGCAGAATTGCTCAATCCCCGCAACACGTGGAAAGACAAAGCAGCGTATGATGCAAAGGCAAATGAACTAGCCGAAAAATTCGTGAAGAACTTCGATAAGTTTAAAGAGTTTGCCAACGATGAGATTTTGTCGGCAGCTCCTAAGCTGATGGCGAAAGCATAAAAGAACTGATTGTAACATACCAACGCCTCGCATTTGCGGGGCGTTGGCTTTAGTACGAACGATGAAATACATCCCCCTCTTCATTGGAAGTTTATTGCTTTCGTTTGCTATGGAAGCTCAAACTTCGCTCACCTTACAATCCGGCTTGTTCATGAATAAGATTGAAGGCGGCTTTGTAAATACGCTCAACGTTAATGGTACAAGTTTGAGTGCCGGAATTTCACTCGATCATACACGCGGAAATGTTTTTGGCTGGTCGTTTGGTTACAGTGTTTTCAATAAATCAGTCCAGTTCGGATACCCGATAACCACAACAGGAACAATACCGGAAGATGGGCACTACATGACCGGCTATGTCGTGAGGGCGCATGAAATACAATCCTCCTTCCTCATGCGTATTGGGAAACACATCAACCTGAGCGGCGGTCCCTATGTGCAAATCAACACAGATCGAGTGACGGGAGGAATGGGTGTCGATGAGAATTTTTACTACCCCTCGTCTGTAGTTGATTTGTACAACAATATTGAACTTGGTTATCAGGGCAAATTACAACTTCAGTTTTTCCTCGGCAGCACTTTTTACTTCGGAGCATTTGCCAATGCAGGGGCATCATTGACCGACATTCGCACAAAAGCTTGGAATGACGCCTGGACGTATATTACCGGTCAACAAGAAGACTGGGAAAGTACCCCATTGAAAAACATCTATCAGCATTACGGAGTTTGCATTGGAATTAGAGGCAAACAAAAACAAGAGTAAGTTGTTTTCGCAATATGCGAACTTCCTCATCCTCCTTTCTCCATTCCCCACTCACTCTCATTTTCATACTGATTACTGCATTTGCTGCCGCGCAAA
>JBKCGW010000311.1:0-1660 GCA_046303175.1 Flavobacteriales bacterium | reverse complement strand
CGCCTATGAGCGCGAGGCATTGTGCGCGTTTGTGGAGAAAGGAACGCTGCTCGCTTCCGAAGGACTTGTTCAGCTCTATGCGCTTTATGTAAAAGTTTCTGCAGGACGCGACCGCAGCCCGATGGTGGTATATCGATCTTGGATTGAAGAGATACGGAAATCGCTTCAACATTGGCACCTTTACCAGCAGGTGCAAGAGAGCATTCTGCATTTTACGACTATTTACGGCAAGGTGTTCAATATCCACAATCGGCGCGATTTGGTCAACGAGAATTGGGATAATTTCCGCAATGCGCAGCCCATCGTGCCTTACAACGCCGACAACGCGAACCAAACGATGCTCAAGAGCTTCAACACGCCTTTCTTCCCCGACGTGCTCGTTTCCACCTCGGTGTTGCAAGAAGGCGTAAACCTGCAGCATTTCTGCGATACGATTTATCATTACGGCATGGCCTGGACACCGGGCGACAACGAGCAGCGTATCGGTCGCGTGGATCGAATGTTTGGTCAAATCGAACGTCGACTCAACGAGAACGAAGAGTCCACACTCGCCATCTACTATCCCTACCTGCGCAACAGCGTCGATGAAGATCACATGCGTCGATTCATGCGCCGAAAGTTTCGTGAGGAGACGCTCATCGACAGAGGCATTCAAGTCAACTCGCAGTCCATTTCGGAGCAAGAACCCGAGGAGGTCGAAGACTGGACCCAACTGTTGCGCAAGCCATCGCAGGACGACATGCGCGACCCCTACCCCGCCCGTCACAGCGACTTTGTAGGCATTGAACAGCCCGAGATACGCATCGATACGTTTTCGTTGCAGCGCATTCAAGATTCTATAATGGGCGCCTTGGAAAGCATGCCTGAATTGCCGGTCGAGATATTCAGCATTGAAGGCGGCGATGAGCACAGTCTGCTAGTCGATCCGGCACTAAGCAATGGCCGCCGCCAACCGGTGCGCATCGAGATGCTGTTTGACCCCATTGGCAGCGGAGCGTTCGATCAAACCGTGTATTGTTTGCGCATGACTACCCCGCTAGCCGGGCATCAGAAGCTCAACCGATTCAAGCAAGTGTTTCAGGAATTTCCGCATTTGAAGCCATTGTATCTGCCGGGTATTAAACTGTGCGTGTCACCCAAAGAACCCCGGACTTCGAAGTGGTATGTGTCGATGATGATAGAGTTGCCTTTGTTTTTGAAGGACATTGAAAAGAACCCGCTCAGCGCCGACGAAGTGCGGTATGCGTTTGAATCGCTGGTGCGCTGTGCCGATGCCGTGGAGCTCCAGCTCTTGCACCAGGACTTGCAGCGAGATCATATCGGCATCAAGATCCAGCAACTAGAAAACTCCGCACGTGAAAGCTTGATACAGCTACCCCGCGAAAAAGTAGGCAGCCAATGGACTCCACATGGCGACTATTATATTCTCGAAAAGGTCATTAGCTTGAAAGACGAAAAGGATCCTGAGCGCGCCGCCCTGCTCACCAACCACCGCGAATTCTACGTCAAAACCTTCCGCCGTGGCATGCAGTGGATACGTCAGGTAGCTATTCACCACGCCAATGTGCAGAAGGTGGAGTTGGAGTTGTTAGAGAAACACCTTGGGTGATGAGGTAGGTGATAGGTGATAGGTAATAGGTGATAGGTGATAGGTGATAGG
>JBKCGW010000310.1:0-1871 GCA_046303175.1 Flavobacteriales bacterium | reverse complement strand
CATGAATACTTCTCGGCGTTCGATGCCATCATAGTCAAGTACGGCATTGAAAAAATCAAGACCATTGGCGATGCATACATGGCGGCAGGTGGATTACCGGAAATGAACGAAACGCATGCGCGCGATGTGATCATGGCCGCTATGGAGATTAATGCCTATATGATGGAGCAACGCCAAAAGCGCCAAGCGAAAGGAGAGCCCTTTTTCGAAATTCGCATCGGTGTTCATACCGGTCCGGTAGTAGCGGGAATTGTAGGCGTAAAAAAATTCCAGTACGACATCTGGGGTGATACAGTGAATACAGCGAGCCGCATGGAGTCGTCCGGTGAACCGGGCAAGATCAACATCAGTGAAAGCACCTTCGAGCTCATCAAGGACCGCTATACGTGCGAATATCGCGGCGAGATTGACGCGAAAGGCAAGGGGAAGATGAGGATGTATTTCGTGTTGGATGTTGTGCGTTGAAGAATGAAACATATATCCGAACGAAGTTCGGATAAACAATAAGTCAAGCCCTTCGGGCTTAGTAGTTGCGTCCCGTTGCACTCCGAAGTCCGGAGGGCTTCACCCTCAATACCTCCGAGCACAGCTCGGAGGTAAGAAAGATTATCAATTTGAAAAACGCTATTCCACCGGCATCTTATACACGTACTTGTACTTCATCTTCTGCAGCATCACGAACATCACGGGAACCATGATGAGGGTGAGGAAGAACGAGAAGACAACACCGTAGATGATCGCAATCGACATCGGTTTCCAGAAGGCTACGTTGTCGCCGCCGAGGTAGAAGTTGGCGTCGTACGTAGCAAACCAATTCACGAAGTCGATGTTCAATCCAAACACTAGCGGCACAAGACCGAGGATAGTAGTGATGGCGGTGAGCATTACCGGACGTAAACGCGTAGCTCCCGATTCAATCGTGATGCGTTTCAACTCGGCCCAAGGCAATTGTGATTCGGCAGGAATACCTAGCTCTTCTTTTCTGCGATCAATCAACATGATGGTGAAGTCGATCAATACAATCGCATTGTTTACCACCACACCCGCGAGCGAGATAATACCCAGCATGGTCATTACGATTACGAACTCCTGACGGAAAATAACCAGTCCCAGGAATACACCGATGAACGAGAAGAGAATCGAAAGCATCAATACGACCGGCGTGCTGATTGAATTGAATTGGCCAATGAGAACAAGCACGACACCCACGAGTGCAATGATGAGTGCCATCAACAAGAACGACATCTCCTTGGCTTGCTCTTCTTGTTGACCTGTGAAGGCCACGGAGCTGCCTCCGTTCGGTTCGAAGCCGACCATTTCTTTTTTGATTTGTGCAACTACTTCGTTGGCGTTGTATCCATCGAGTACGTTTGAGTAGATCGTTATTACACGATCCATGTCTTTTCGTTTCACCGCACTGAAGGTGTCGTTTTCCTTGTAAGATGCAATTGCACTCACAGGCACCTGCACGATACGACCGGTGGTCATGTCGCGGTAGGTGATTTTCTGGTTCAGGATTTTCTCCGCGCTGTTGCGTTCTTCCAATGGGAAACGCAAGTTGATTTTGTGGTCATCGTCGCCGTCTTTAAACGTGCTTACTTCGCGACCATACAACGATGAACGAATAGCATCACCCACTTGGTATATGCTCAGTCCATAGCGACGTGCACGTTCGATGTCGACTTCGATTGGAAGCTCCGGTTTGTTTTTATCGACGTCGATTTTCAGCTCTTCAATACCACCGATGTATTTGGTTTCCACCAATTGTTTTACGCGCTGTGCGGTGAGAAGCAGAGAGTCATAATCTTCACCTCTGATTTCGATGTTTACCGGCGGACCTTGCGGTGGTCCCATTTCACTTGGGCTCACGA
>JBKCGW010000309.1:0-23520 GCA_046303175.1 Flavobacteriales bacterium | reverse complement strand
AATCGTAACGGTAACGGTCGACTGCGTAGGCGTGCCCGATGAGGTTTTCGGCAAATTCACTTGCTCTCCATTCACCGCCAGGGTACTGGCAATGATGAAGAAGATGAGGAGCATGAAGATGATATCGGACAATGCCGACATTGCAGGCTCCACATGTACTTTGTTTCTTCTTCCGAAATCCATGGGTTAGTTCGTTGGTTGTTCGAGAATGTCCAAAAACTCTACTGCTGTAGCTTCCATCTTGTTCACCACCTTGTTGATACGAGTCACCAGTGTGTTGTAACCGATATAGGCTATCATGAACACAATCAGACCCACGGCCGATGAAATCATTTTCAAGTACAGACCTTCCGAAACGGTTCCAATCTGAAGACTTCCTGCCTCCGCAATGTCACGGAAGATTACAATTACTCCGAACACTGTTCCCAAGAATCCGAATACAGGAGCGATACCGGCGATAGTTGCGAGAATAGCCACGTTGTGGTCGAGTTTGGCTGTTTCTAGCTTACCCACGTTCTCAATTGCTTTCTTGATATCCTGCGTTGGCTTGCCAATGCGGCTAATTCCCTTTTCAATCATACGGGCAACAGGCGTTTGCGATGTTCCGCACAGGTTGCGGGCGCTATCGAGTTTACCCTGGCTCACATACTCCTTGATTTTCTCCATGAAGTTGGCTTCTGCCTTGTCGGCACGACCAACAGTCAATGTGCGCTCAATGATTACATAAACAGCAATGACGCTCATGATAAGCTGTGGCAAGTAGATGTACCAGCCCTTCATAAGTTGATCCATTACGCTGAAGTTGCCAACGGGAGCGCTCACGGTTGGAGGGGTAATGCTCATGCCTTCCTGGATGGCTCCGGTAACTGTTTCTTGAAGAAAAAAGAGAATGTCCATGCGAGTGTGTTATCAGATAAGAATTTACGGTCTCTCCACCCGGAAAGACCATCGCGAAAATTGCCCACGAATTGCCGCGACCCGATAACGGAAAAGAAAACTTATTTAGTGTGGGGTGTTGATAGCCTTTCGAGGATTGTAGGGGTGTAGGATTGTAGGATTACAGGATTATAGGGAGCATAAAGACCTCTCCTTCTGATTCTGTTTCTTGCTCTCATTCTAGAATTATCAGAAAGAGAAACAGAATCAGAAAGAGAAACAGAATCAGAATGAGAAACAGTCGTTGGCGCCCCTACAATCCTAGAAAGACATACACCGCACATCCCGCCATATACCCTAGCAACGCCCACGGGGCAATCTTGCGCAGGTACCAGGTGAAGGTGATCTTCTCGATGCCCATCACGGCTACGCCGGCGGCACTGCCGATGATGAGAATGCTTCCTCCCGTGCCGGCGGTGTAGGCCAGGAAATGCCAGAAGGCACCGTCTTGCACAAACAAATCGGCCCAGGCATCGCCGGCTATAGCGGGCGACACCTCATACATGCCCATCGAGGCGGCCACCAACGGTACGTTGTCGATGACTGCCGAGAGCAAACCAATCGCTATGTTGATGGAGTAGATGTTGCCCAAAGATTCCTTCAGCCACGCCGATAATTGAAGCAATTGGCCGGTTTCATTCAGCACACCCACTGCGAGAAGAATGCCGAGGAAAAACAACACCGACGGCATGTCAATCTTACGCAGCGCCTGCAGTGGACTGAACTTGCTGCGCTCTTCCATAATCTTGCGACTGTGAATCAACTCTGTCACCATCCACAACAATCCGAGCGAAAACATCATGCCCATGAAGGGTGGTAAGTGCGTCACGGTTTTGAATACGGGAACCATCAACAATCCGCCAATCCCCAGCACAAACACCAACTGCCTATCGCGCTTGCTTGCCTGTTGTTCGATGTGCTCCTTAAACTCAGGTCGCTTCACTTCGCCCTTCAAAACAAACGAAAGTGCAATCACGGGTACCAACAAACTAACTAGACTCGCGAGGAACACTCCTGAAATGATGGCGCCTGCCGTTATCTGTCCTCCGATCCACAGCATCGTCGTAGTCACATCGCCAATGGGCGACCACGCGCCTCCGGCATTGGCAGCGATAATGATGATGCCTCCAAACATCCAGCGCGTTTGTTGATCATCGATCAACTTGCGCGCTAACGATATCATTACAATGGCTGTGGTGAGATTGTCGAGCGCGGCCGACAGAAAAAAGGTAATCACCGCGAGTATCCACATCAGCTTCACCTTGTTGCGGGAAGCGATGCGATCGGTAATGACTTTGAATCCTTCGTGTGCGTCTATCAACTCCACTATAGTCATGGCACCCATCAAAAACAACAGGATGCCCGCTATCTCTTGGACATGATGCATGAGCCTTCCATTGAGCACGGAATACACGTCGGCGTGAGCAGTTTCAGCGGCGTGTGCTGCCACCTCATGTCCTGATCCGCCTCCAATGAAATAGAGCGTCCAGCACAAGGTACCGGTAAGTAAAGCGGTTGCGGCTTTATCAATTTTGATGGCATGCTCTGCAGCAATGCAGAGATAGCCCACCACAAAAACCACCAAGATGGCTATTTCCATTAAACGAGTTTTTTCAATGCAATTTCAAACGCTGCCTTCGTAATGCCTGTCTTCTCTTTGTGTGTGGCATGAATCTGTTTCAACGCTTGCTCAATGGTGGTGGAAGTGTCTTCAAAAATCCCCTTGTCGGTCATGTCCACATCACCTTGACTCATCAAGTAAGCGAAGACGCGGGCCATACCACAATTAGCTATAAAATCGGGTATTACACTGATGTGCTCATCGGCATACTCAGCAATAGGTCCGTAGAAAATTTGCGCGTCTGCAAACGGTACGTTTGCTCCACAACTCACCACGCTCAATCCCGCACCTATCATGCGCTTCATTTGGTCGTCAGTAACCAATCGTGAGGCTGCGCACGGCAAAAACACATCGGCCTTCATGTCCCAAATACGTTCGTTCACTTCTTCAAAACTCAACATCTTTTCAGAATGCAGTTGCATGCCCTTTCGCTCGAGGAATAGTTTTTTGATCGCTGAAAAATCGAGTCCGTTTTCATCGATAACGCCACCTGCTCGATCAATAATTCCGACTACTACCGCGCCTTCTTGGGTGCAGTAATAGGCAGCGGCGGCGGCAACATTGCCCCAGCCCTGCACGATTACTCGCTTGCCTTTCAGTCCTCCTCCCCACAACTCATAGTAATGCTTCACGGAGGCAGCTACACCATAGCCTGTAATCATGTCGGCTACCTTGTACTTGCGCTCAATATCGGGGCTGAACATGTCGTCTTCCAGCACCTTCACAACGCCCTGACGCAAGTTTCCAATGCGCTTCACTTTCTGTGCTTCAGTGGGGCCGAAGTGTCCGTTGAATACGCCTTCTTGCGGATGCCAGATACCACACTCTTCGGTGATGGCAATTACTTCATGTATCTCGTCTACGTTCAAGTCGCCGCCTGTGCCGTAGTAATGCTTGAGCAACGGTGTAACAGCAGCAAACCAGCGCTCGAGCACTTCTTGTTTTCGTGGATCGCGCGGATCGAAATTGATACCGCTTTTGGCGCCACCTATCTGCGGTCCACTCACGGTGAACTTAATCTCCATGGTCTTGGCCAACGACTCCACCTCGCGCTTATCGAGGCCCGCTCTCATGCGTGTGCCACCGCCGGCTGCACCGCCACGAAGCGAGTTAATCACCACCCAGCCTTCAGCTGTGGTGTATGGGTCTTTCCATTCGAATACAATTTCAGGACGTTTGTTTTCGTACTTGGCGAGAAGATCTTTCATAAATCAAATTTTCGGCGCCTAAGGTAGAAAGCGAGCGGCTATGATGCGCTATAAATAGCACCGCCCACACTATCTCTGCGAGCCCCCGTCACCGAGGCCAATGCATTGCTCTCGCCCGCCGTGCGCAAGGCTCCTAGAAAAGCGAAAATGAGGGCCTCTTTAAAATCGACTATTTTCTTCTCGGGCACTACCACGCGATGGTGTGTATGTGCCGCAATTCGTTCCATCAAAAAACCATTGTGTGCGCCGCCACCGGTGACCAGCATTTCTCCTTGCTCACGATGGGTCAATGCCGCTCCAATTTGAATCGCAATGTGCTCCGTGATGGTGCGCAATGCATCATGCGCATTCACACCGGAATGTTCTACTATCGGTAAAAATTCATTCACCCAAAATTCTTTGCCCAATGATTTGGGAGCCGACTGCTTGAAAAAAGCAAGGCTGTTCAATTGTTGCAGCAACATTTCATTCAGGCCTCCCTGTCGCGAAAAAGCACCATCACGATCGTATGATACGCCGAGCTTTTCCGCGTAATGATTGAGCGCCATGTTGCATAAACCGATGTCAAACGCTTCCATATGCAGCGACTCTTTCACCGAAACATTGGCAATGCCACCCAGATTCAAGCACATCGGATAGTTTCCGAACAACCACAAATCGCCAATGGGCACAAGCGGTGCTCCTTGACCGCCATGGGCTACGTCGGTAGTGCGGAAATCGGCTATCACATCTACACCTGCAGCAGCAGCAATGTGTGCCGCGCTTCCAATTTGCAGGGTTACACCAAGATTAGGCTGATGAAAAACAGTGTGACCGTGAGATGCAATGAAATCCACTTGAACAGATCGCGACTGCACAAACTCCTTCACCCACGAGCCATGAAGAATGCCAAGATCAACATGCAATTGAGTCAAGTCCATTCCGCTGAGCGTATGTGCAGTGCGCAATCGCTCGCGCCAATGTTCATCGTACGAAATGGTAGTTGCCTCGTGCAGCTCAAAATGCCATCTATCATCGCGCTTAAATGTGCAATAGGCGATATCCAATCCATCGAGCGAGGTTCCGCTCATCAACCCGATTGCTTGGTATGTGACTGAGTCACTCATGGATTACCCTTGCGAATAACCGGAAGAAGCTCCCTAATAAGGACGGTTGTGTAAATAGCATAAATGCCCATTACAGCGAAGGCCAGTGCCTTTTTGCCCGGAAGCTGTGCATAGAAATAACCACCTACAATGCAGGCCGACATAAACAACTTCACCAATACAGAAGCATTTACAGAAGCAATAAAACGATGAGGTGATTTCGAGCTCGATGAAGCAATCATTTGATACAAAAAGTATGTAACTACACCGTAGAGAGGTATCAATACCCACACCGCATCGGGCATGGGTTTCTTAACCAAAAACAACACGACCATCGCCAACACGTACAACAGCACCGTTGCAATGGTCAATGGAATCAAAAAAGCTCTAGCATTCATAGTTGCAAATATCAGCGCTTACGCAGCACATCTCGTATGACAATATACACCGCGAGTACAACTCCGAGCAACGATAATGCAAGTGTCATAATTGGCGATTCGAATTGAAAATATCGATCAAGCTTCATTCCGCCCCAAACCCCTAAAAAAATGGTTATGCCCATTTGTGTGGCCATCGAGGTATAGCGCAGTATGGAATTGTTG
The DNA here is from genome assembly GCA_046303175.1 of Flavobacteriales bacterium. Lineage (GTDB taxonomy): Bacteria > Bacteroidota > Bacteroidia > Flavobacteriales_D > Sanyastnellaceae > JAIBBG01. Next base: position 18,068 of record JBKCGW010000309.1, on the reverse strand, counting down.
AGGCCCTTATTGGGCTGCTGTGATAACGGCATCAGGTTGGCCTTCCTTTTTCATTTCCTTCACCTTCGCACCCATATTGCAGGCGCCTGTGAATGATGAACCCGGCTCCACTGCCAGCTTGTCTGTGAAAATATCACCTTCCACCTTGGCGGTTCCTTTCAGCGAAAGCATTTGCTGCACGTAGAGCTTCCCTTTTACCAAGCCCTCAATTTCAGCATTCTGACAGTTCACGGTGCCTTCTATTCTGCCTGCAGGACCGATAACCAAACGACCCTTGGTGGTAAGGTTTCCAACGAATGTTCCATCAATGCGGATGTTGCTTTCGCATCGGATTTCGCCTTCAATGCTAGTGCCTTCCACAATGCGGTTGATGCCCATATCCGGAACAGGCTCGGTGTATTTTGCCATGGGTTTGGTGTTTTTCTGGAACATAGTTCTGTCAGACAATTGATAATCAGTAATACCGTGCGAAAAAATCGAGATATAGCTGATAGTCTTTGCCCTTGAACAAAGCTATGTAATTCTGCTTGGAAATCAAAAAAACATGATTCCCATCTACATTCAGTGTTGCGAGCTTATCGGTATCGCCTATGAACGCCCCATGATACTGCTTCGCATCCTCGGGCTTTTTAAACGACTTCACCAACAGCATGTGATGATCCTTGTCGAGCAAGTTGTTCGTCACTCGCAACTGCATGGAGTTAAAGAACATGAGATTGAAGTCAGCCACAGCAGCTTTGGCTGTATTGATATCGCTTCCGGATACCGGCATGAGCACGGCCAAGTAATGCTCCGCGTTTGCATCAAAAATATATGGCCCGTCATCTGCCGCAAGCGAGTCACCTGGTGGTGTTGTTTGCATGAGAGAATCGGAAGGCATGGAAGGGTTGGTTTGCAAGGGGGCTGATGTATTTATTTCATCACCTGCCGTCAACACGCGCAACAATTGATCTGCTCTAGCCGCCTCTTCAGTGCCTGTGCATTCCTGCACTAAGCGGTTCAATTCGGCCTGATAGTTTTCTTTCACGCCAAATGGTGCATCCGAATAACCAACGCAAATCGCTCTCAACAACTTGTATTTGCACAACAATCGGTTCTGTGGATCAGCTGTAATCACGCTGTCACAATAGTTCTTCGCACGTCCATAGCTCCTCCCGGTATAGTATCCGTATGCTATCTGATAAGCCTCGTTTTCCTTGGCCTTCTTCATGTCCTGAATATCCAAATAGCCAGGATTATCAACCAACATAGCCCAATCACTGTTAGGGTATCGCGTCTTGATTTCGTCGCCCCAATACTTCGAATTGCAGCTCTCGCAGAACGGGTTCTTCACATATCCTTTCGTTCCTTCCTTTGCTAACCAAGTTCGGAAAAGCTGATAATACGTTGTTGGATGATAACTGCTTTCATCCATGTTGGCAAGCAATTCTTCCCACGTGCTTATCGCGTTATCATCATCGTCGAGCTTCTCCTTATAAACTACCCCCGCGTTGTAATAGCCTTCTGCCGCAGCCTTCTTAATGCTCTTCATGTTGGCATCGTCCGCACATGGTAATGAACTCTTCAACTCATCAGCACTGGGTGTTTTGTATTTGTCGTCCGACACGGCTCCGCTGCTGTCGGCAGCCGCCTCCTCCACCGCAACCACTTCTTCGCCCGGACCAAAGCTTTCGGCTAGTTTCGATTGCAGACGCCAATAATCCTTTAAGGGCCTGTCTCCCCATTCATCCGAAAACGTGTTCCGGCCATTCTCACGCAACTCCTCGTTGTAACACCAAAACGTACCGCTGATGCCCGATTCGGCAGCGGCTTGGCGGGCTTGCTCAGCTCTTCGCTCGTCTTCAAGGCGCTGCTGTTCCATGGCTACAGCCATCTGCTCCGCCATTTGCTTCACCTTTTTGTCCAACTCATCCGGACTTAGTGCGCAAATCACATTCAAACTATCGTACAAAGCAATGGCCTCGAGATGACCCACCAATTCTGTAAGTGACTCTGCGCGCGCTTTAATCATCGCATATCGCTCGTGCTTTTCGTCAATCTTGGTTAATGTGCTATCGTAATATAACTGAGCTAACGCGTACGATCGATCATCAAAATACAAGTCAGCCAAACGGAGAAATGCTTTCGCTCGCTGCTTTGCATTTGTCGTATTCGACTCAATGGATTTCTGATAGAAATTGATTGCGTCTTCCCTGCGTTGCTCTTCCCAAGCTATATCACCCAAAGCGTAATAAATCTGATCGGCGTAATCAGCATTCTTCTCGTCCTTGAGCATCTTAAACAATTCCTTCTGAATCTCCCCCGAACTGCCTCCCGTGCGGCTGTAGGACAGCGCTTTGTTGATGCGGGCATGAAACTCTAATTCATAGGGTGCGCGCGAGTGAACAACAGCCTCGTAATGCGTAATTGCATCACTGCTGCGGTTCATTTGCTGATAAAGCTGCGCAAGTATGAAATGCGGACGTGCTTTATCCTTTTTGCGGTCGATGTACTTCAGACTATTCTCGAGTTCAGTCGCGGCCTTTTCCCATTTCTTTTGGTGCAGATACGCATCGGCATACGCCAAATGATATTCCGCGCGGAGTTTGTTGTCGACCTTATCATTATCCACATCACCCTCTGCGCGAACCAACGCCTGAATTGCCTTTCCATATTCCTTGTCCTCTACATACGTCTTAGCTAGCCAGGTATTGCTCTTTACCGATGCCTCGGGCTTCTTAAATTTCCTGTTTACGTATTGAAAGATGTCGGCCGATTTGTAATAACTCTGCTTGTAGAAATAAGCCTGTCCGATCACCATGTAATTATCATCAATCCATTTATTGAACTCCGGATGCTTCTTATCCTCATTTGAGTCGTCCTTAATGGTATGCCTACTAATTACCTTTTCGCACTTGGCAATCGCTTTCTCCATATCAGGATAAAGCGCTTTGGCCTCTTCGGGTGTGCCGTAAAGAAATATCGGTAAGATTTTGTCGTAATCGTCTTTGTGGTTGGCGGCAAGCGTATTGGCTCCTTTCACAACCAATTCATTGGCATTGAAATAACCATTGTAGTGCCCGGTCATGTTGTGAAAAAGACGATAGGCTGTACCATCCTTTTTCGTGGTGCACGCACCCAACATCAAAAACACAAGGATTACCGATAAAACACGGCTCTTACAACGAATATTCACAAAGAGTAGATTTTATTGCCCGCTTCTAACAGGATTGCGTCAAAATTATTTCATTTTTGTGCGGAATTGTTCTGCAAAGTGAAGATTCGAACTAAAAAATGGTAGCCAACCCTCAACCGAAGCGTAAAAAATTACTCAAGAAGCTGAAAAGCCGCTTTCGTTTGACCGTGCTCAACGAATCGACGTTCGAAGAAAAACTCTCCTATTCGCTCACGCCACTCAACCTGATTATCATGTTTGGCGGTATGCTCATCGTGTTTGGCACTCTCATCTATCTGCTGGTTGCATTCACTCCGCTAAAAAACTACGTCATTCCCGATTATGCCTCTACTGTTTACCGTGAAGAAGCACGCATCGCCAGAATGCAAACAGACTCACTGTTTGAAGAAGTGCGCAAAAACGAGCGATACCTGACCGATTTAAAAACCATTCTTTCCGGCGGAACACTGAGCAATACGAGCGATAGCTCCCAGGCTCTTTCATCGGCTCCTAGTCTCAACTACGATGTAAGTGAGCTCGACGAAACGATGCGTCAAAAAATTACCGAACAAGATCGCTTCAGCATCGAAGCGGTTGAAGAAACCGAAGACCGTAAAAAAGGACTTATCCTATTCAAACCCGTAAACGGCACCATTTTCAGCGCCTTCAATCCGAAAGAGGGGCACTACGGTATCGACTTGGTTGCACCTAAAGACGACCCGGTAAAATCCGTGCTCGACGGCACCGTGATAGCCGCAGCCTTCACCGCAGACGATGGCAACATCATTTCCATTCAACACGCCAACAACTTGATCTCGGTTTATAAGCACAATGCTGTTCTCTTGCGGAAAGTAGGCGATATGGTGAAGGCCGGAGAATCCATTGCCTTCATTGGCGACACCGGTGAAAACAGTGAAGGGCCGCATCTGCACTTCGAGCTTTGGGAAAATGGAGGTCCTGTGAATCCTGCGCTCTACTTGTCATTCGGACAAGAGAATGTCACTTCGTATTAACATCGTTCATCGTCCTGGCCAAACCAATAAGGCCAAACGACAAGACTGCCTTCGCGGAACGGTCAATGTGTTCTTTCAGCGTTTCCTTTTCCACTTCGCTCCAGACACCCAACACATAATCGACCTGTTGACCCTTTGAAAATTCTGCACTGATTCCAAAGCGTAAGCGTGCGTACTGTGTAGTTTTCAGAATCTCGTTGATGTGCTTCAATCCGTTGTGACCACCATCGCTCCCCTGACCTCTCATGCGCAACTTTCCGAATGGCAACGCCAAATCGTCTGTCACAACCAGCATGTTCTCGACCGAAATTTTCTCCTGTTGCAACCAATAACGCACCGCGTTTCCGCTCAGATTCATGTACGTGCTTGGCTTGAGCAAAATGAACGTTCTGCCTTTGTGTTTTAGTTCACAGACATCCCCATAACGGTCTGTCGTAAAAAAAAGATTGGACGCCCCGGCAAGAGCGTCCAATACTTTAAATCCTATGTTGTGGCGAGTCTCCGCGTACTCACTGCCGATGTTTCCCAAGCCTACGATGAGGAATTTCATGCAGCGAACTTACGGCTCCAAAGCCAAACGATTACTTCTTCTTTTCAGCAGCAGCGGCAGCAGCAGCATCAGCCATAGCAGCGCGCGTTACTTGAACTGATACAATAGCTGAAGCCTCAGCTTCCAACACCTTGCATCCATCGATTTTGATATCGCGAACGCGAATCATATCACCGATCTTCATTGCTGAAATGTCAACCTGAATTTCATCCGGAATTGCCTCAGGCTTTCCGCTGATACGCACTTTGCGATAGTTGATAAGCAACTTACCACCGCTACGCACACCTTCTGATACGCCTGTTGTGCGAACAGGAAGCGTGGTCTTAACCACCTTGCCCGGAATCAACTCAAGCAAGTCGATGTGTGTAACCAAGTCGGTAACCGGGTTTTGCTGCATCTCTTGAATGATGGTTGAATACGTCTTTCCGTTCACATCAATGTTGATTTGAAGGGTGTCAGGACGAGCCACAATCTTATCCCAATCATTGCGTGATACGCTGAAGGGAACCTGTGATCCACCGCCGTAGATAATACCTGGAATGCGACCGTTTCTACGCAATTCCTCTGCGTCTTTTCTTCCTACGCTCACTCTTGGTGAGCCGCTCAATGAGACTTGTTTCATGTTTATATGGTTTTAAAAATTTACGAAATAATAAAATTACTACTTATGCTGCGGTTATCCATCAGGTTGGTGAGAACGCCGCCGAACAACGCTGCCACGCTCAACACCTTGATTTTTTCTTGTGGACGACCTTCCTTTAATGGAATACTGTTCGTGACTATAACTTCTTTCAGCACGGAGTCCTGAATACGCTCATATGCCTGTCCGCTTAAAACAGGATGTGTGCAGATGGCACGCACCGACAAAGCTCCGTTGTCCATCATTACCTCGGCTGCTTTGCAAAGCGTACCGGCGGTATCACACATGTCATCTACAATCACCACATTCTTTCCTTGTACATCACCAATCACCGTCATACTCTCGACTTGGTTGGCCACCTTGCGTTGCTTGTAGCATATTGCCAAATCACTTCCCAGCAACTTCGCGTATGCATTCGCTCGCTTCGTACCTCCCGTGTCGGGAGCCGCAATTAAGAGATCCGGAATATTCAACGAATTGAGGTATGGAACAAAAATGGTCGATGCATACAGATGATCAACGGGAACCTCGAAGAAGCCTTGAATCTGCTCGGCATGCAAATCCATCGTGATAACACGATGCACACCTGCCGCGGTAAGAAGGTTGGCAGCCAGCTTGGCACCAATCGCTACACGTGGCTTGTCTTTTCTGTCTTGGCGTGCTAATCCAAAGTAAGGCATTACCGCTACGATGCGTTTTGCTGATGCACGCTTTGCGGCATCAATCAAAAGCAACAACTCCATAAGATTATCGCTCGGCGGAAACGTAGATTGGATAATAATCACATCCATTCCGCGCACGGTTTCTTCAATCGAAGGTTGGAATTCACCATCACTGAAGCGCTGAATAATGACATTTCCAAGTTCAACCCCAAATTCCTTTGCTATGGCTTCTCCCAAATATTTGGAGGCTGAGCCTGCGAGTATTTTGACCATTGGGTTCATCGTGCACTTCCCTTTTTAGGGGGCGCAAATATAGTCACGGCAATGGCATTCAAACACTTCTGACGTAAAAATAACATGCCCGTATGCGTTTCCACATACGGGCATATTATTCCACCATCTATCTCCTTATGGAAGGAAAGTGAACTGGAAGATACCTTGACTCAAATTTATCGTTGGCTGTGGAGCTGCCGGATCGACCGCTATAAGTGTTCCTTCAAAAACACCTCTGAAAAAGCGGTAAAAACCGATCGGCTTATTACACCCATTGGTCACATCACTAACAGTTATTGTAAGCTCCTTGTACTTTACCATAGTAAACGTACAATCTCCGCCCGGCAATGCAGAAGAATAGGTAAAGCCCAATTCATCGGTCCATGAAATAGAATACTCGGTTGGGTCGGTGAACGGAATTGGATATTCCAACGGCGCACCCAAACTACCTGGCCAGCCAAGTGTTGGTGCTGTTACAATCAATGAAAGAGTTCCCAGTGGAACCGGGGGTGCATCCTCGTCGGTGTCATAAGCAGGCTCCATCGAGTAGGTTAGGGTGCCCGTTACATCGTCGTAAATAGGTGTAATAAACTCCGTTTTGGGTGTCTTGAACACTGTAGAACCAATCTTAAAGCTAAAGAGCGTATCGCAATCAGGACATGAGTTACCTCCGCAGTCCACATAGAATTCTTGGCCATCCTGAATACCGTTGCCGCAGTTACCCGTAGAGCAACAAGGATCGCAATCGGGACCGCCACAATCAATACCGGTCTCATTACCATTGAAGATCATGTCTATACAAGTTGGACAAAAATCACAACCACCATAAGGTGTTTCTCCTTCGTTCTCGCAGTCGATATCGTCTTCCAATCCATTCAACAAACCATCACCGCACAATTGCTCGCAACCACCACAAACTCCACCACAATCGATTCCAATTTCATCACCGTCCTGAATACCATTGGCACATGTTGGACAAACCGGGCATTCGCCACCACAGTCCAGCCAAGTCTCACCACGCTCGGGCTCCCACACACCATTCGTACAGTGGTCGCACTCTTCACAATTGGGTCCACCGCAATCAATGTTTATTTCCCCATTGTTCAATACGCCATCATAGCAATTGTCAGGAATTTTGTTGTCGTCGTTAAGGCAGCTTGCCATAAAAAATGACGTGGCGAAAACGGCCAAAAACACAAACAAATAAGAACGAAATTTCATATCCGATTAGAATTATCAGGTTTCGAAGATATAAATACAAGTCACAATCACACAAACTTTGGTTGCACTCCTCCCAATTTTCGTTTCTGCCATAGTGCTATAACTTATTCCAAATCGGAATAAAAACTAGCTGCCACGTGGGTTTTTCTGACGTAATTACGCAACATGGAAAAAACATGGAAGGCCAGGCCGTGCCCGCCACAAAATGCAATAGAAAATCTGCAACAAACGCTCAACGTCGATTACACCGTTGCGTTTTTGCTCGCACAACGGAGCATACACACGTTCGATGAATCGCGCGCCTTTTTTCGTCCTGACTTGAATCAACTGCACGATCCTTTTCTGATGAAAGACATGGATCGGGCGGTCGATAGGCTTACGCTGGCCATCCACAACCAGGAAAATATTCTCATTTATGGAGATTATGATGTGGACGGAACAACCGCAGTTACGCTTGTATACAGCTTCTTGAAGCAGCTGGGTGCACATTGCCTCTATTACATACCTGATCGTTACAAAGAAGGATACGGATTCTCGTTCACCGGTGTCGATTTTGCCCGAGATAACAACTGCTCACTCATCATTACGCTTGACTGTGGTGTGCGAGATGGTCAAAAAATCGATTACGCTCGCTCACTCAACATCGATGTAATCGTTTGCGACCATCACCAGCCCGCTGAAATCCCCAAAGCCACAGCCATTCTCGACCCCAAGCGTCCTGATTGTTCATACCCCTACAAAGGCCTCAGCGGAGCAGGGGTTGGCTTTAAATTGTTGCAAGCGTTGTGCATTCAACAATCCATTGACATCGAAACCCTCTATCAATACCTCGACCTGGTAACCATTTCAATCGGTGCCGATATTGTACCTCTCACCGGCGAAAACCGAATACTTGCTTTTCATGGATTGACCCTGTTGCAACATGAGCAACGGCCGGGAATTGCAGCCATGCTCTCTAAGGCCGGCTTCGAGAAAGATGCCCTCACCATTACGGATGTCGTTTTCATCCTAGCTCCGCGCATCAACGCTGCCGGAAGAATTTTTTCAGGGAAAGAAGCTGTTGCACTGCTGCTTGCCGAGAACGAAGAAGAAGCGCTGCCACTGAGCACCGCAATTGAAGAATTCAATAAAACCCGAAAAGGGCTCGACAAAGACATAACCGCTGAAGCAATCGCGTTCATTCAAGGTGATGAATTCCATCAGAACTCTCTTTCAACGGTTGTATATGGCAATGACTGGCACAAAGGAGTCGTTGGAATTGTAGCCGCAAGACTTGTAGAAGCCTTCTACAAACCCACCATCGTGATGGTAAACGACGGTGAAAAAATGGCCGGCAGCGCCCGATCCATTGAGGGTATAGACCTATTTGAGTGCTTGAGCGAATGTGAAGAACACCTCATTCAATTCGGGGGTCACACCATGGCTGCAGGCTTATCGCTGAAGGCGGAAAACTTCGAAGCATTTCGCCAACGATTCGACGATGTCATCCGAGAAAAACTCCGAAATATTCGTCCTACCCCCGTCCTTCAGTACGATGCAGAAATCGAATTCGCACAAATCACTCCGAAACTATACCGCGTGCTGAAGCAGTTTGAACCCTTTGGCCCGGAAAACCTCAGTCCCGTATTTCTTGCCAGAAACTGCAAAAACGCACGATTTACCAGAACAGTAGGCGAAGAAAAAAACCACCTGAAACTGCATTTGAATCAAGCCCATGCACCCAAGATCTCCATGGATGGTATTGGCTTCGACCTGGGGCATTGGGCAGATAAACTCAAAAACGACCAATCGGTTGATATCCTCTTTGCGCTGAATGAAAACACCTGGAACAACAAAACGACGATACAACTGCTTGTAAAAGACATCCGCGAATCCACCGAAACAGCTAGCTGAGCACCTCAAATTTTGTCGACCTTTGCGCCCCATCCGTAACAGCATGTCAAACGATATCCGTACTGAAATAGCAGCCCTTGGCGAGTTTGGTCTCATACAGCACCTAACCGATAACATCCTTCTTCAAAACAAAACTTCCCTGAAGGGCGTAGGCGATGACGCCGCAATACTTCATGCACCCGAGAATGAGAAGATTCTCCTTTCTACCGATATGCTCGTGGAAGGAGTCCACTTCGACCTATCCTATGTGCCGCTCAAACACCTCGGATACAAAAGCGTTGTCGTTAACCTGAGCGATATCTGCGCCATGAACGCAGTGCCCCATCAAATTGTGGTAAGTCTTGCGCTCAGTAATCGCTTTTCTTTAGAAGCTGTCGATGAGCTATACGCCGGTATGCTGATGGCATGCAATCATTACGGGGTCGATTTAGTTGGGGGTGACACCACCAGCAGTCGCAGCGGTTTGGTTATTTCGATAACGGCAGTGGGATATGAAAAGGAGGAAAACATCGTTACGCGCTCGGGCGCTCGGGAAAATGATCTCCTCGTCGTTACCGGCGATCTGGGAGGCGCTTATATGGGCCTTCAGGTGCTGGAACGTGAAAAAGAGGTTTTCCGCTCGGCTCCTAACGCACAACCGCAACTCGAAGGATACGACTACATCCTGGAACGTCAACTGAAACCGGAAGCACGTCGCGATATTCACGGCTTACTGAATTCACTCGGCGTGACGCCAACCTCCATGATTGATATTTCCGACGGACTGGCTTCTGAAATAAAACACTTGGCTGAAAATAGCGCCGTAGGTTTTGACTTGTATGAGGAGAAAATCCCCGTGTCACCCAAAACGATTGAAGCGGCGAAAGAATTCAACCTCGACTTCACAACATGTGCCCTCAACGGTGGCGAAGACTACGAATTGCTTTTTACCATTAAACCCGTCGATTACGACAAGATAAAAGGCAATCCAAGCCTAACTGTAATCGGACACGCGACAGCCGATTCAATGGGCTGCCGACTCGTAACACGCGCAGGTGAAACCATCATCCTCAAAGCACAAGGCTGGAACGCGTTCAACTCGTGATCAATTTTAATTTGCCGATACACACGAAATCCATTTTTCCAACGTTTCAACCGCGCTAATTATTCATGATGAAAAATGCCCTATTCACGTTGTTGCTGTTAATTCCATTCGGATTGTGTGCCCAATTCAGCATTGGCACGTGGCGCGACCACTTTCCCTACAAACGATGCATCGATGTATGTGAAGCCAATAATTTCATTTTCGCAGCAACTGCAAATTCCGTTTTTTCATTCGATCAGTTCACCGGAGAGATCAATCGTTTCAACAAGACCAATCGACTAAGTGATGTTGGAATAAGCGCTCTTGCATTCGATCCACTTTCTCAATTTGTTATCGTTGGATACAGCAATGGCAATGTCGATTTATTCAATGAGCGTGAAGTGTTCAATATCCCATTCATCAAGTTCAGTACACTCATCGGTGACAAAACCATCTATGACATTTATCCCTACGGCGATCGCATTTTCCTTAGCACCGGCTTCGGTATCGTTGTAATCGATGTCCCCGGCAGAGAGATTAAAGAAACCTATTTCATTGGCACCTCGGGCGAAGCAGTGCGCGTGCGCGACATCGCTATTCACAACGAGGTGATTTACGCTGTTACCGAACAAGGATTGCGCACCGCCGATGTAAACAACACTTTCCTTTCCAACTTCGAAAACTGGACCACCGCAGGAAACTTGCCAGGCACTGAAGTGCCCACACACATCGAGTTCTTCAACAACGAAATTGTGCTTGCTATTCCGGGAGCAGCTAGCGATACCGTGTGGAGTAAACCGGTTGATGGATCTACTTGGGTAGACAGATTTCCTCTCGAAAACTTCCGCATCAATCAATTGTGGAGCAACGGTGAATGGTTCTCCGTTTCAGGCAGCTACGCCTACTGGTACAGTCGTAACAACCTCGATTCGCGCATCGTGATTTCAATGGTCGCGGGTAACCTTCTACACACCTATAACGCAATCATCGGTTACAACGGTTATGCTTGGGCCGCCGACAAATTCAATGGCCTCATGCTCTCCAAGGATCCATTCGGTTTCGAAGACATACTTGTAAGCCCGCAAGGACCGAATTCCGACGACTGCCGACGCATTACTGCTTACAACAACAATGTTTGGATAGCACACGGAGGAGTGGGGCCTAGTTGGGGACAGAACAATAATTCCGATGGAATTTCCGCATACATAGACGATCGCTGGATAAGCTTCTCGGCAGACACCATGCAAAGCGCCGGGCAGCACTTCAACAACTCCAATCAATATGTAATGGATTTCATGGACTTTGCGGTAGACCCTATCGACAACAACAACGTATACGCTGCATCGTGGGAAGAAGGACTGCTTAAAATTGATATTCCCAATCGCCGCATCATTCCGGTCAACGGAACAGCTACAACAGGGCCGGACTCAGATGGTATAAACGACGATTATGTGCGAACGGCTGTAGCGGGTGTAACTTATTCTAAAGATGGCGTCCTCTGGTGCACCAATGGCTACACAAAGCGAGCATTGCACGCGCTCGATCGTGATGGCAACTTTTATGACTACAACTTCTCGACGGTAATCGGTGACGATGAAAAAATCGCCGACATTCTGATCTCAAACGACGGATACATTTGGGCCAATGTCATCAACGAAGGACTGCTTGTACTGAACAACAACGCGACGCTCGATGTATTCTCGGACGACAACTTCAAACTGCTCACCGATGACGAAGGAAATGGAAAACTACCTTCCAATGATGTGCTTTGCATGGAAGAAGACCTCGACGGAGAAGTATGGGTTGGAACCGCAAGCGGCCTCTCTATTTTTTACAATCCGGCATCCATCTTCGAAGAAGGTAATTTCGACTCAGAGCAAATACTCATTCAACAAGAAGGAAACACACAGATACTGCTGGAAACCGAAGCTATTAACTGCATTGAAATTGATGGAAGCAATCGCAAGTGGATTGGCACAAAAAGCAGTGGCGCATACCTCCTCAGCGACGATGGCCTTCGCGAGGTGTATCATTTCACGGAAGAAAACAGCCCTCTTCCTTCCAACACCGTTTACGACATCGGTATCAATCACTCCAACGGTGAAGTGTTTTTTGCAACAGAAAACGGAGTAGTCGGATTCTTTTCAACGGCTACCAACTTCGACAACGAAATGTCGAATGTTCGTGTGTTCCCAAACCCTGTTCGCCCCGATTACGACGGTAACATCACCATTGACGGTCTTGCCTACAACACGAGCGTAAAAATCACCGACATCCAAGGAAACATACTCTTCGAAACCGAAAGTGAAGGTGGTCGCGCTGTATGGAATGGAATGCTATCTGATGGCTCACGACCTGCTACCGGAGTATACCTTGTTTACGTTTCAACACCGCTCGGAACTGCTGATGAGGTAAGAAAACTGACCTTCATTCGATAAATCATAACAGCATATTTTTCTATCAGCCTAAACGCTTCCTTATTTTTGCGTGCTCTTTAGCAGGCCGATTATCATTTCGGCATGCAAGCGCATCATGAGTGATCAACTCAAGCACGAGTGCGGTATAGCACTCCTTCGACTGAAGAAACCTCTTCAGTACTACGCCGAGAAATACGGAACAGCATTTTACGGCCTCAACAAAATGTACCTGCTCATGGAAAAGCAGCACAACCGAGGTCAAGACGGAGCCGGCATCGCCAACATCAAAATCGACATGCCGCCCGGCAAACGCTACATCAGCCGCGTTCGCAGCAACGATCCACAACCCATACGCGAACTCTTCTCTAAAGTAATGTCGCGCTTCGAAGAACTCGAACGCACTCGCCCCGACAAGTTAAGTGATACGCAATACTTAAAAGACAACTACGCATTCACAGGTGAATTATTCTTGGGACACTTACGATACGGCACCTACGGCGGAAATAGCATTGAAAACTGTCACCCTTTCCTACGCGAAAACAACTGGATGACGCGAAACTTAGTTGTTGCCGGTAACTTCAATCTTACCAATGTAGACGAGCTGTTTCAGCTACTCATCGATTTGGGTCAGCACCCCAAGGAAAAAGCGGATACGGTAACTGTTATGGAAAAAATCGGGCATTTCCTCGATGAAGAGAACCAACAGTTATTCAGCCGATTCAAACAAGAAGGCTACGACAACAAAAAAATTACGGAGCTTATTTCTGAAAACATCGATGTGCAACGCGTTTTAACCCGCGCCACACGTGACTTCGATGGTGGTTTTGCGATGGCGGGTCTGATTGGTCATGGTGATGCTTTTGTACTGCGCGACCCTTCCGGTATTCGCCCCGCATATTGGTTCGAAAACGACGAGATTACTGTAGTCGCTTCCGAAAGGCCCCCCATACAAGCTGCGTTCAACGCGCCGCTCAGCGACATCCACGAGCTTTTACCGGGGCATGCGCTTGTTATCAAGAAAAACGGACACACCTCATTAAAGCCGATAATTGAACCTCGTGAAAAAACTTCATGCTCATTCGAGCGTATCTACTTCTCTCGAGGGAACGATGAGGCTATTTACAAAGAGCGTCAGGCGTTGGGAAGAAATGTGGTTCCGCAAATTCTAAAGTCGATAAACTACGACCTCGACCATACCGTATTCTCCTTCATTCCGAATACAGCAGAAACCGCATTTTACGGAATGATGAAAGCACTTGAGGATCATCTCAACGATGTAAAAATTCGCGACATCAAAGCGCTGGGCGATAACCCATCCATTGAAGCAATCGAGGAAATCATTCGCAAGCGTGCCCGACTCGAAAAGATTGCAATCAAAGATGTAAAACTTCGCACTTTCATCACGCAAGACAGTGCGCGCGATGAAATGGTCGCTCACGTTTACGATACCACACACGGTGCCGTGAAGCGAGGTGTTGATACCCTGGTCGTAATCGACGACTCCATCGTGCGGGGAACAACACTGAAACGATCCATTATAAAAATGCTTGATCGACTCGGGCCTAAGAAAATCATCATCGTTTCGTCTGCGCCTCAAATTCGCTACCCGGACTGCTATGGTATCGACATGGCCAAGCTTGGCGATTTCATTGCCTTCCAGGCAGCCATTGCACTGCATAAAGAAAATGGAACCTATGAGTCTATCACATCCGGTGTTTTGCAGAAGTGCATCGAAATGGAAACACGACCAAAAGCCGAGCAAACCAATTGTGTTCGAGAGATTTTCGCTGCTTTCACAGCCGATCAAATTTCACAAAAAGTAGCGCAGCTGGTTACTCCCGAAAATACTACTGCAGAAGTTGAAGTCATCTTCCAAACCGTCGAAGGATTGCATGCTGCGTGCCCGCTTCACACAGGCGACTGGTATTTCACGGGAAACTACCCAACACCGGGAGGTCAGCGAGTGGTAAATCGGGCTTTCATCAACTTTATGGCGGGACGAAATGAACGCGCCTACTAACTGCGCTTGAACACGGGAACTGTACTGCAAGGCTCTCCAAACATGATGCTTCGCACTACGGGTCTCAATCTCATCACCAGGTGAGTATAAGCCGATTGTGGAACAGGCAAATTGCTGCATCCTTTCACCACGCAACGCTTGTCTTGGTATACCGTTAAATCAAGACCGTCGACGATGTTTCTAAAAAGGACTTCTTCCAGCTCGTTTCTGTTTCCTTGCACAACCGTTACTGCATAATCACTCAGCGCTGACGCAACGAGCATGAACGCCCATGCGGGAATTATCGCATCAACCGAACAAAAAACCGCAACATGTTTTTCCTGATACTGAGACCAATCGTGTGTTTGAATCCACGAGCGAAAATCCTTTTCTCGCAAGGCCAAACCCTGCCACAATTGATCCGCTAAATCAATAGAAACCCTATCTCCTGCAGGATAGAACTCCTCCAGGTTTATTGTAACCAATCCACTTGCAGCAACCTTATTAACGATTTCTTCCATGGATCAAATGTACTCTCAAGCGGTGCGTCGCTCCATCAACGACTCACGAAGCATTTCTTCACCGGCAGAAACCATCGCAGCCATGTCGTAATGACATTCAGCATAGAGTTCGTCTTGTGTTCCGTGCTCTACCAAACGATCTGGAATACCCAAACGCTTCACTTGTGAGTGATAGCCGTTATCAACCATAAACTCAAGTACGGCACTTCCCATGCCCCCTTGCAGGCATCCATCTTCAACGGTAATAACATGCTTGAACTTGCCAAATACTTCGTGCAGCAGCAACTCATCCAATGGCTTCACAAAGCGCATATCGTATAGCGCAGCGCTGATTCCCTTTTGTTCCAATTCTTCACAAGCCTGCAAAGCATAATTACCCATTGGGCCTATGCTCAAAATGGCCAAATCAGAACCCGAGCGCACCTTTCGGCCTGTTCCTGGTTTAATGAGTTGGAAAGGCGTCTTCCATTCCGTCATAACTCCATTACCACGTGGGTAGCGAATCGAGAATGGTCCGTAATTCTGGTGCTGCGCCGTGTACATCATATTGCGCAATTCACTTTCGTTCATCGGAGAAGCCACAATCATGTTCGGAATCGAACGCATGTAGGCTAAGTCATAAGCACCGTGGTGTGTCGGACCATCTGCCCCCACTACTCCACCGCGATCCAAGCAAAACACAACCTGTAATTTTTGCAACGCCACATCATGTACTACCTGATCGTAGGCGCGCTGCATAAACGAGCTGTAGATATTGCAAAACGGCACCAAGCCTTGTGTTGCCATACCTGCGCTAAACGTTACTGCGTGTTGCTCGGCAATTCCCACATCAAATGCCCTATCAGGCATTGCTTCCATCATAAACTTCAGCGAACAACCTGATGGCATGGCGGGTGTAACTCCCACAATTTTTTCGTTTTTCTCGGCCAACTCAATGATTGTGTGGCCAAATACATCCTGATAAAGCGGTGGTTGCGGCGACTTCGGCACAACCTTCACAATCTCACCGGTTTCCTTGTTGAATAGACCAGGTGCGTGCCACTTGGTAGGGCTACCCTTTTCTGCGGGCTCGTAACCCTTGCCTTTCATGGTTACACAATGAAGAATCTTTGGGCCTGGTATGTCCTTCAGATCTTGCAATACCGCTGCCATGTGCTCTACGTCGTGCCCATCGATAGGACCGAAGTAGCGCCAGTTCAACGCTTCAAACAAATTACTTTCCTTCACCAACGATGACTTCAGTGACTCCGATACTTTGTGTACAATCGATTGAGCACTGCTTCCAAATGATGACAACTTGCCCAATAAATTCCACACCTCGTCCTTCACTTTATTGTAGGTGTGCGAAGTCGTAATGTCGGTGAGATATTCCTTGAGAGCACCCACATTAGGGTCGATGCTCATGCAGTTGTCGTTGAGAATAACGAGAATATTCGCATCAGCAGTTCCGCCGTGGTTAAGGCCCTCAAACGCTAAGCCTGCTGTCATGGCACCATCTCCAATCACAGCAATAACCTGACGATCTTTCTCTTTCTTCACCTTAGAGGCTACAGCCATTCCTACCGCTGCACTTATC
Organism: Flavobacteriales bacterium; assembly: GCA_046303175.1. Classification (GTDB taxonomy): domain Bacteria; phylum Bacteroidota; class Bacteroidia; order Flavobacteriales_D; family Sanyastnellaceae; genus JAIBBG01. Next base: position 1,086 of record JBKCGW010000309.1, on the reverse strand, counting down.
GAAGTCGATGAGTGACCAACACCAAACGTGTCGTATTCGCTTTCACTTCGCTTCGGAAATCCGCTGATGCCCTTGTATTTGCGATTCGTGTGAAACACATCGCGTCGGCCGGTCAGAATTTTATGACCATAAGCCTGGTGACCTACATCCCAAATAAGCTGATCGTAGGGAGTGTTGAAGACATAATGCAAGGCCACCGTCATCTCCACAACACCCAAGCTTGCACCGAAGTGCCCGCCCTTTTCGCTCACGATATCCACAATATACTGTCGCAACTCTTTCGATAATTGCGGTAATTGCTCGGTCTTTAACAACCTGCGTAAATCTTCTGGCGTGTTTATCTGAGCCAACAGAGGGCCCGGTACATAGGGATTGCTCATAATCAGTACGCTACCACTTAGTGAACGGCAGCAAAGAGTATAACAAGGTGAATGTCTGAAAGTTCGCTAAGATACCAACCGAGTATTCAATTGGCAACCATTCAACACATTTTAAGCATTGACTATCTGCAAAATGCTCTCGAAGATTTCACGACCATCCGTATTTTCCAATTCAAAATCGGCCGCGCGCTCCGGGTGGGGCATCATACCAAATACATTGCGCTGTTTATTGCAAATGCCCGCAATGTTGAGCATAGAACCATTCGGGTTGGATTCTTCCGTTGTTTCTCCGTCGAGGTTGCAATAGCGGAACAGAATCTGGTCGTTTTGGATGATCTCCTTGCGCTCATCATCTCCGGCAAAAAACTTCCCTTCTCCGTGTGCAATCGGAACTTTATAAGCCTTTTCAAAGTCGAGTCCACGAGTTGGTAATGCGGTTTTAGAAACAGGCTTGAGGTATACGTTCTTGCAGATAAACTTGCGACTATCGTTATGCAGCAAAGCTCCCGGAAGAAGCTTGGCCTCACAGAGTATTTGAAATCCGTTGCAGATTCCCATCACATAACCGCCTTTGTTGGCGTGTGCAACTACTTCGTTCATGATGGGCGAAAAACGGGCAATAGCTCCGCTTCTCAAGTAATCGCCGTAGGAAAAACCTCCCGGTAAAAAGACAAAATCAACGCCTTGCAAATCGGTATCCTTATGC
>JBKCGW010000308.1:0-2864 GCA_046303175.1 Flavobacteriales bacterium | reverse complement strand
GACGACCCCGATAGTTTTGCTCGCAAGCACAGCTCTGAAGAAATTCAGACGTTCATATCAACGCATGCGCGCGACTTCATTTCGTTCAAAACATCGCTCCTGCTGGAAGACGCAGGCAACGACCCCGTTAAACGTGCGGCGCTCATACGCGGCATCGTAGAGAGCATCGCGCTCATACCCGATGGCATTTCGCGAACAGTCTATGTGCAAGAATGCAGTCGATTGCTCAACATGAATGAGCAAGTGTTGCTTCAGGAACTGAATAAGGTTATTCTAACCAATTTCAAGAAAGAGAAGAAGCAAGATGCTCCTGTCGATTTGCCGGTTCTGGATGAATTGCCAGCCGATGGTATTCCTGAGAGTGCCGTCGAGGAATTTACAATTCATCACCAGGAAAAAGACCTCATTCGAATTCTGCTTCATTACGGTGAACGCCCCATCGATATTACCATCCTCAATGAAGATGGTCACGAAGAAGTGCATCCCGTTTCCGTTGCTGAGTATATCATCAGCAATTTGGAATCGGATGAAATTGTGTTGGAGTCTCCAGTTTATGCCAACATCTACACGGAGTATGTTGACCTCATCGGTAAGGAACAATTTCCGGAGCCAACCAATTTCACACAACACAGCAACCAAGATATTTCCGGTGAATCATCGGCCATTCTTATCAGCCCATATAGCCTTAGCGAGAACTGGCAACGCCATTTCATCTATCCTGAAACGGAAGATATGCACTTGCGTAAGGCAGCAAAAGATTGCGTATTTCGATTGAAGTTGAAGCGCATACAACGACTCATTCTTGATTTACAAAAAGAACTCGAAGGAGCCGTTGGTGACGATGATGCCTATGATGCGCTTTTGCAAGAAAAAATCATGCTCGATCGCGCGCGAGCTGAGATATCGAAATACTTCGGAACGGTTATTTCGCAATAGAAAAAGCGGAGAAGTACACCGCTGTGCACCTCCCCGCTCTATCAACCGAACCAACCAAATACTATTCGAAAACCATCCACTTCGCTGTGAAATACGAATCTGAATTTCTCACGACAATCGAATACATCGACGCACCCAATTCATTCAACTTCGCTAACGCTTCATTGCAGGATCTAACCACGGAATTCAACACCAACCTGCCTTGCAGATCGTAAACTGCCATCTGTGAGAAGCCGGTAAATGAGCCATTGAAAATGTCACGCAACGACTGTTGCAGTTGTTGTTCATCCATTGCTGTCCAGACAGACTTAATTGGAGAAATGCATCGTTCAGGCAAAATCGGATCGTCGTCGATGCATTCAATTTCACACACCGCACCCTCTTCAAATCCGCCGCACACCGGAGTATCGGAAGCAAAGACATGAATTTTATCGGAAGGAGGTGGAAGCAAACCATTCTCATTCGAAAGCCCATTCACACTTGACCCCCAGTGATTGTGTATTGCGCTTAATTGCAGTGAACAGTTCAAGGCATTGCAGCTGGTATCGATTGAACCTTCCATGATGACGTTCTCGCATCCTGAAAAATCATTTCGACCTTCATCCAATAACAGCTCGTTGATTTCTGCAAACTGAATACACCGATTAATACCCTCAAACGCATTTCGCCCACCTCCCTCCAGTGCACTCATATCAACTGTACATGCAGTGAGTTGAAGAGCTGCGCAATGTGCAAAATGACTACATCCTAGAATTATGCGTCCACTCGTCTTCTCGATGGGTGCTGCTGGTGTATGATAGAATTCGCATTCATGCATAATCAAGTCTTGATTGCTGAAATCAACCACCTCAGCATCATACTCAAACCTGCAATTGCGAATTATGGATGTAGCCCCCAATTCACTGCTCCTGCAATCGGCCGCATTAAACAGGCATCCCTCCATTAGGAACGAGCCATCAAATGCTTCAAATCCGGCATTCGGTCCTTGAAAATCGCAACCCATGAAGTGACACTTACCGGTTTGAGCGTGGAAATCGACATGCATGAAATTGCATTTCTCGAGCGTGGCGATATTGTTCCATACCCATACCTCACTGCCTTCGGCTTCCCACAAATCACTGGCATAAAACATTACGTTGGAAGCCTTGAAAACCGCATCCGTATAAATGGATCCGTGGTAGGTTAAATCAACCATGCCATTGCTCAGTTCTATGATTCCTTGCATCCAGTTTGCATTTTGCAAATGAGCTCCATTCTGTATGCGAAGAATCTCATCATCCATTCCGGTTCCACTCCAGTACAACATGGAATTCGATTGCATGTGCAGCATATTCTCTGTTCCGGGCCTCACTTCCATGTAGCCTGTTTGATCAACGTTTTGACTCATCGATAAGCGTGTATTTGCATCCAAGTGGAGTTGCCCGCCGTCAAATAACCAACAGGCATCGCTTCCATCGAGCAGTATTTCATGCTGAACGTATTGATTGTTGGAACCTCGGAAATGGCACTCGCCTCCAGCCATCACCTCTATTCGTCCGCTGATCACTTCAATCACTCCACCTGGAAGCACTTCGAGAATTGCACCTTCTTCGATTACCAATGAACTACCTTCATTGATTCGCAGGCGACCACCCGCGGCGATTTGTAGTTTGCTATCTCGGCCAACAAACAAAGCCCCGGTTCTATACTCCGAGTTGGCATCACCAATCTCAAGCAATCCGCCATTTCCAATACGTATCAGCTCGGGCGAACACGGCATGGTGCGTACTTCGAAATGATTGACAAGGCTCACATAATCGTTCGACTGACTGAAGTGTGTATTCGCGAATTGATTGATGCGTATCTCTCCTCCCGAATGGACGTGTATGCTGCGCAGATACGAAAATTCAGGACGACCAAAATTGAATACACCGTTATTCGGATAGGCA
>JBKCGW010000307.1:0-6259 GCA_046303175.1 Flavobacteriales bacterium | reverse complement strand
TGCCGAATTCAAGCTCATGAAGCCGGCACGTTGCTGCGGGTTCACCACGGCGGTTGCAATGGTATTCGCCGGAATCATTCGCCCCGAAACCAACACGAAGAAGAAGCCTGCGATGAGCAAGACCACCCACAGCGACACGTGAGGTAAATGCGTAATCACCAGAACAGGAATCAAGCTCAATAACGCAGCGACGGTAAACACACGGAAGCGGCCCACCTTGTCGACCATTCTTCCAATAAAAAACCCACTCACTACCGTTGCTGCTCCACCCACAAGGTATATCCACTTGATGTCGCTTTGTTCGAGCCCCACGTTGTTGATGTAGTAGGGAGTCATGAACGAAATCACGGTGAATTGTCCCAGTACCAGGAGCACCGTAAACAGCAGCGCATTTCGTTGTTCACGCGATGTAAACGCAAGACGAATAGCAGCGGTTCGATCATACGGTGGTCTGTTCTTCAGATGATCGCTCATGGGTGGAATTTGTTTCCATGCCATGATCCAAATGGGAATAGCCAATAATGTGACACCGTAAAATGGAACATGCCAATTATTGTCGAACACATCGACCAAGGTGAGTGCTATGGGCATCCCGAGAATAGCAGCCAGCGAGAATGACATCGTAACAATTCCCATCGCTCTTCCCCGACGTTCCAATGGAATCGCATCGCCTACTATCGACATAACCAATCCACCCAGCAAACCACCCGTAAGCCCTGTAATAACACGCGTAAGAATGAACAACGCATAATTCAGTGAGTCGCTGTCGGTGTTGGGCAGTATTGCGCTCGAGAGCGTTCCAATCATAAACCCGAGATAGGCAGTCAACAGTGCTTTGCGACGATCGAGATTATCGAGATAAAACACACCGGCAAATGCTGTTACGAAAGCTGCAATACCATAGCTCGAAACTAAAAAGCCGTATTCCTGTGGACCAATGGAGAGCTCCTTTTTGAGGATATCGCCCATGGGCATCATGATCATGAAATCCACAATATTCGTGAACTGTATGGCCGCCAGAACGACCAATAACACGCGCTCACTTCGTTGGATTCCACTCATGATTTTTGTATAGAGGATGTGATTGAATTTTTGCGGTTACTTCCGCCTTGAAAGGTTCGCGCTGCGGGTAATCCGAAGGCTTCACGTAGTTGATGATCATCGACAACAACGTATTCGAAATAATTCGTCGATGCTTGATGCAACAGGTCAAATCCACCGGAAAAGCACCTACTGTCGATTTAATTTCAGCGGCCGTGCGTCCATATACAATACGCGTGCATCGTAAGCCAATGGCCAATTCCACATAATCGTAGAGTATTCTTTGATACACTCCATGATCGCGATTGGTGTTGTTATCAATGCCGATGACATGCGCTTCTACAACGTTTCCGCACCGCATAGCCGTCATGAATCCGACCAGCTCATCGTTCAAGAAATACTGTCTTACAAAAAACTGATTGGGTATGCGTTTAAGTAATTCGGCCAATGCTTTCGATTGAAGTTTTCCCAAACGGAAATCGGCCTTCATATAAACGTTTTCATAGAGGCGCTGCATGGCATCGGCATGCTTGAGCACATCGGTTTCTGTGGCTTCCACTATTCGCAAATTGGATGAGCGTTTCAGTGCTGCCTTCGCCTTGGTGCGAAACTTCGTATTGAGTGAATCGAGGTAATCATCGAAGGTGTTCCATTCGGCAAGCACGGGCATTACCATGTTGTGGTCTACCTGAAACTTTCTAAACCTGTAGCGCTTCAGATGATCGGCTACTCCTACTGTATTCGGATAAAAATCTTTCGTCACCATGGCACAAATGCGCCTCCCCTTCTTTTGCTCTTGCTTAGCAATGGCCTCCATGGAGTGATGCAAACAAAATGCAATCGTTTCATTGTTTATCTCGGGCTGAAAGGAAAAGCCATGCTCTCCCGTTGCAAAGGCATTACCGTTGATCAGAATGTTGTGTACATGCTTTCCACGAATTCTACGGGCCACTGCGTTAATGCAATTCAGAAAAACATTGGAATAGGCATCTTCACTGGTCACGAAATGCGCTATTTGAAAAGCAGCGATACCCAGCGGCTCTGATCCTTTGTAGAACATGGCAAGTCGAATCTCCAGGCCTTCGTCGTGGGCTTCATCCAATGCTGAGAGATAATCAAGGCATAAAAACGCACCTGCCACCGGGTGGAGTTGAGACCATGCTACCCTATCGACCTGCGAGGTTTTCTCGAAGATGCGCCATGAAATGCCATTATTAGTGCCTGAGAGCATAGGTTGGTGCTGCAATTCGAGGGCTTGAATTGGAGCTTCGGTTGCGTTAGGGGGCAAAACTAGCGGAAGATTCACGAAAAGTCGATGGTTTAATAAACTCCTAACTTTCTTTGCATAAAAAAAGATGCTCGAATTACCCGCGGGGCTCACGCTCTCTCTTATACTACTAACACTAACAACCTTCGTGGGGTTTTTGTTCGCCGTATCCTTCTCGAAAAACCAGCACATCAGCAAGTTCGCCACGTGGGTATCCGTGCCTGTATTGCTTTGGCTCATCTTTCAAAGCACCCTATCGCTCAATCGATGGTATATGGACCGAACTACGGCACATTTGCTCTTTCCGTACTTATTTACCGGTGCATGCATAGTCACCGTTCTGGTTGTTCCCACCCTTCGCCAATGGGCGCTGGGGCTGCGACTGGAGCTGCTTATCGCGTTGCAACTGCTGCGTTTACCGCTCGAAGGAGTATTGCATTGGGCAGCCTATCATCGTCAGGCACCGTTGGGATTGACTTTTTATGGAGGAAACCCTGAACTGCTGATTGGCGCAGTAACCCCCATCATGCTCTACCTCTCACGCAAAAACGAAGGAAAAAACCGCATGTGGCAGCTCGTTTGGAGTTATGCCGGCATTGCTTCGCTCACTACACTCTGGATAAGAAGCATGCTGTGCGCACCGTCTACTATGCAAACGTGGGGCTATGAAATCCCGAATTACCTGATGGTCCATTTTCCGGGTAGCTGGATTGTGACGGTGATAATACCGGTGTTGCTGTTTGCACAGATTGCTGCAGTGCTGCAGATAAGTGGGGCTGCGAGAAGAGAAAGATAAATGCGCTTGCAGTTGTGGTTTAATTTTTTAACCCCAGATGTCACTGAGAAACACCTTTACCATCTCTGTGAACTCTGTGAACTCCGTGGTTCTATTTTTTTTAAACACAGAGGGCACAGAGGGCACAGAGAAACAACTGTCCCGTCTTTGTGAACCCTATGAACTCCGTGGTTCCATTTTTTTTAAACACAGAGGGCACAGAGGGCACAGAGAAATAACTGTCCCGTCTCTGTGAACCCTGTGAACTCCGTGGTTTTTATTTTTTTAAAACACAGAGGGCATAGAGGGCACAGAGAAATAACTGTCCAGTCTTTGTGAACCCTGTAAACTCCGTGGTTTCTTTTTTTTTTAAACACAGAGGGCACAGAGGGCACAGAGAATTAAACTACACACTCTTCAATCGTACAACTCTGTGATCTCCGTGAACTCCGTGGTTCTATTTTTTCTAAAACACAGAGGGCACAGAGGGCACGGAGGACAAATACGAACAACCTGATTAATTCTAAGCCATCTTCTTCCACCACTTCAGCAATTCCATACCGAATACGAGCAAGACAAACAACAACAACGAAACAGACCCTGCCATGTTTACGGTTACGCCTGTTGCATATGACTTCGGTTCGAACGACCATTCGATGGTATGCTCACCCGCAGGAACTTGCACGCCCCGCAAGAAATAGTTGGCGCGGAAGTAAGGCACTTCATTGCCATCGATGCGACAAACCCAACCGGCCGGATAGTAGATTTCACTGAAAATAACAGGTGCTGCTTTTGGCGTATTCACAGCATAGGTCAATTTGTTGGTTGCGTATTTTGTCAATCCAATCGTTGCGCTGCTATCTGCCGCTCCTTCTGCATTTACGAGCGACTTAAACTCTTCGCTTACCACTGCTGTTGAAGCCGGATTGAGTGAACCAATAGCCTGCATTTCTTCGTCGGCATTTTTCGCCCATTCCACATTGCTTACAAACCAAGCATTGCCCAATGCATGACGTTCGTTGTTGATTGGAGGTGCAGCAGCGCTGTACTTCACATACTTCGTGTTGAGCATGTTGATTACGGTTGAAGTTCCCAATACAGAGTCGACCACCGCAGGACTGCCCGACTTGAATGCTTCCGTTACGCGACTAATTTCGGGGGCAATGTAAAAGTCAACCATCTCTTGATAGCGCTTCAGCTTCGCAGCGTGATAACCGCCAATCGACTTGTGATGGTAGGCAATGCTCGCATCATTGAAAACACCGGGCGAAGCGAGTAACACGCGATAGTTTGTATTGAGTTGCAACGCACCAAATTCACAAGCTGCATGGATACGTTTCGCATCGTTGCCCTTGTAAGGTGCCGTGTTCGTCATCGCGCTTTCAAGCGATGAAACTTGCTCCGCGTAGTTGGGAACAGAAGCCATTTCGTTGCGCAAAATGAAACGGTCGCATGTATCGGGTTCATACGGAAACAATCGATTGTCGATCCGCTCGTAGTGTGCGTATTCGAGTTTGCCGGTGCGCGGATTTTTTGCCGTTTCGTTGCTGAAATAACGTGAAGAAACCGACCACATGTCGGCCGTTACAATCAGCGCAGCTACCCCGGCGAGCACATACCAACGAAGCTTATTCATGGCTGTAAGCACCGTGAGAGCAAGCAAGCCTAGTACGATAAGTAAGCTACGTTGTGCATCTTCCGAAAACACTTCGCACCGCACCGCAGGCAATGCGTCCTCAATGGAGTTCACCATGTTGAGAGCCCCCGCGTTGCCCTTGTATTGATCGCGCATATTGTCGAGATATTCGATTTCATTGGCCGATACGAGGGGACCTGTGATTGAAGGTGTAGCAACAACCACGAGAAGTAACGCCAGCAAAACACCCGAGGCAATGAAAAAAGACTTCAGTTTTGGACCTTGCAACGGCGACTTCACGAGTTCGTTGAGGTAAACGATAGCCATAGCGGGCGCCATGATTTGGATGAGCACCAGAATCATTTTCGAATCTCGGAACTTGTTGTACATCGGGAAGCTTTCGATGAAGAAACGGTTGATGCCATGCATCTCTTTCATGCACAGAAAAATGGCCAACACCGCAATAAACAGAAACGGCCATTTGATGGTATCCTTTGACAAGATGAGGCCCAGCACGAACAAGAACATCATACCCGCACCGAAGTAGAATGCTCCGGCTGAACTGCCTTGGTCGCCCCAATATTGAGGGAAGCCCTGCATGTTTTCGCGTACTTCTTTCGGCGCCTTTTGCATCGCCTTTTTATTTTCCGAAAGCAGTACCGAAGAACTTCCTCCTTTGGCATTGGGTATCATCATAGCCCAGGGTTCGCCGGCCGCCATGTTGTATTCGAGGATATAGCTCGTGTTGAGACCATCGGCCGCTTGTGCACTCTCCTCTTTGCCTTCAGGCTTAATAGTTAAATCTGTTTTGCCTCGCGTGGTGAGCTTACTGTATTCGTAGGTCGTGTAGAGGTTCGCAAAGTTGGGCATTACTGCGATAACTGAACCGATGATGAGCGCTCCGGCAGCCTTGCCGATATCCAACCACTTGCGCTCAATGGCCAATCGTGCGGTTTCACCCAACACTACAGCAGCCAATAGGAACGCCAAGTAATAGGTCATCTGCAAGTGGTTCGATGCCAGATGCAAACTGAAAAACAGGGCAAAAACAGCACCCCCCAATAACCAACGACCGCGCATGGCCAATATCAAACCACCCAACACAGGAGCCATGTAACCAATGGCATTCACCTTCGAAGTATGACCACCACCAATATACAGAATATTGATGGTAGAAAGACCAAATGAAATTGCCCCCACAATAGCCAGCCATGGATTCACGCGGAAGCACAGCATGAGCACATAAAATCCAAACATGCACATATATAAGGAGCCTATGGCAGGATCTGTGCCCCACTTAAGCACCCTATCAATTGGACGTACCCAATTCGACGGATACATCACGTTGGTTTGATAGCCTGGCATACCGCCAAACATGTTATTGCTCCACAGAGCTTCCTCGCCGTTGAGCAGTCGATAATCCGACAATTCCTTCGACATACCCATTACCTTTTCGATATCGGGCTGCTTCAATCCGTATTCGTCATTGATTCCGGAAAAGAACACCTTTGCGATTACGAGAAAAACGATAATCGCCACT
>JBKCGW010000306.1:0-2808 GCA_046303175.1 Flavobacteriales bacterium | reverse complement strand
CTGAGCTTCCACATTCCAGATGTAGATATCGGGTGAAACGTAATACTCACCATCGCGTGCGTTTCCGGTCCACGGAGTATCATAATCATTTGTTTCGAATATAACATTCCCCCAACGGTCGGTTATCCAGAATTTGTAGCGAGTGATTAGCTCCTTACCCCCCATCTCCGGACGGAAGATATCGTTGATGTTATCGTCATCGGGCGTGAACGCACTGGGCACATACACGGTTAGATAATCTGTCACAAAGACATTCTTGGTAATGTCGTCCGAGCATCCATACTGATTATATGCAGTGAGCGTCACGGCGTGGTAGTATGCTTCCGAAAACGAATGCGTCACGATTGCACCATAGTCTTCGGAACCATCATTAAAATCCCATTGATAGTAGGAAGCACCGAAGCTAGTTTCCTCAAAGGTCATTTGAGGGTCCAGAATGTTCACCTCTTCCGGAGCAAAAATGAAATCGGCCACGGGAACTGGATACACGAGGATAGGATCGTCAATGGTTACTGTATCGGTGCAATTGTTTTCGGAAGTGCCTATGAGCATAACGTCATACGAGCCGGGGAAGTTGAATTGATGAATGATGTCTTGAATATTGGCCTCCGTGCCATCATCCATGTTCCAGACATACGTATAGTTTCCGGTTGATAGGTTCTCGAACTGAACCATGAGCGGCGCACAGCCGTCGTTCAAATCAAAGGTAAAGTCGAGCTCCGGCAGCGGGTAAGAATTAAATACCTGAGATGCTGTATCCGTGCATCCAAACTGGTTCATTGCCATCAAGTCGATCGCATACGCTCCCAGATTATCTATTAAGAACGTTCCATTGGTGAGCTGCCCCCAATCATTACCATTGAATTGCCACTGATAAGAGCCACCGCCAACGGTTGTATTGAGAGCATTGAGCTGGAATGGATAGTAACAGGTGTAATCCGATTCCATATCGAAGCCACTGATGGGTTGCGGCTGAACAAGAATATTCTGCGAAGTTTCGGACGTGCACGTTTGCATGTACTGAATATCAGAAGCCGTCACTTCGAGCGTCACTGTATAATAAACCAGCTCGCCTGATTGGTTATAGTATGTATAGCATGGCGCGAAATCAGTATCTCCGTTGATGCCGTCAAAATTCCACTGATACGAAAGCAACATATTCGGATCAGATGTACCCGAAAGGTTTTCAAAGCACAACTGGAATGGGCTGCAACCATACGATGTTGGCATCTCAAAATTCGCCTCCGGGTTGGGAGAAATATGAACGGGAAGCGCAGCCGTTCCTTCACATACTACACCGAACAGATCATTCTCTGCATGGATCTCCACGATGTAGTCACCGGCATCGGTGTATTCATGTTCAATAGGATTACCGGTTGTGGGCAGCGAACCATCATCGAAATTCCAGGTGAGCATGGCATTCTGCGCATTGCTTGCGCTAAACTCAATGGGTTCATTTGCGCAATAGGAATCTTCAGCAACGATAACAGGTTCGGGTGATTGCACTACGAATATGGAAACCGATGTAGTATCGTAAGAGCAACCGTTATCGGCCACGAGCTCTACCACACAATCGCCCGGATCAGTAAATGTATAGGTGAAGGTCTCTCCCGAGAAGGTTACTCCATTGCACAGGGTAAAATTCAACTGCGAAGCGCCCGTACTGAAGTCGGTGAAGGTTACCTCAAGTGGTGTGCAGCCCGCCGCAGCTGAGGTTACGAAGAGTGCATTCACCGTATTGGGTAACACGGTAATATCTTGGAAGAACGTATCAACTCCACACTCGTTTTCGAGTGCAACCACAAGATTGTAAATCGTGATGGTAGAATCGGTATAGAACGTATGAGGCGGCGGCGTATCCATGCCCGATAATGTGCCGTCGCCAAAGTCCCACTCAATCGCATCGGGCAATCCCACCGATTCATTGATGAAGTCGACTACGAGTGGCGTGCAACCGTAGACTGTGCTGGTCAGAATATCGGCCACCGGCTGCGGCAATACGCTCACAATGGTATCAGTGTCGTAGTTTCCGCAAACATTCGATACCATGAGGGTAATGATATAATCAACGATGGAATCACCTTGCTGCAAAACGATTGGTGGAGGCAAGAAGGTAGTGTGCACACCGACGATAGTACTCTCAGTGACGTCCTCGATGGTCCATTCATACGAAAGATAGAGCCCTGTGGTATCGGTGTTGTGGCTAATATCTACTGCCAGCGGCGCGCAACTCGGCTGGTTGTAGGTCGCTTCAAACAACGGAACTGGCGGCAGCACGATATCCACTATCGCTTGAGTGGTGTCGTCGCAACCGAAACCGCTCACAGCAACAAGCTGAACCGTTTGAAGACCGATATCATTCACAGAATAGACAAATGAAGGCTCGAACTCGGTGCTGGCGCTGTTGGCAATACCAAAGTCCCATTCGAAACTTACACTTGCACACGTAGCGCAGGTTGTGAGATTCTCGAGAGGTAACGGAGTATCTACGCATGCAACAGAAGGTACGACCATAATGGGTTCCGGAACTTCATTGATGGACACGACCATGGAGCTATCGTTTACACACCCGTTATTATCTGTAAACGTGTAGGTGTAGGTAATCGCATTCACTCCGATTTGATCAGGATCAACCACATCGGAAGGCGTCCATACTCCAGAAATACCTGTATTCGGCTGAGGCGAGAAAGCGGTCAATGTGAATAACGGAGAGTCTTCACACAAGTTCCAGTTTTGACCGGGGTCGATAGCAGGTAGTGCGAATACGGTGACACTGATGACAGTATCGTCGGTACATCCATATAAATC
>JBKCGW010000305.1:0-11797 GCA_046303175.1 Flavobacteriales bacterium | reverse complement strand
GTTGTAATTGGTTTCAGCAGCAGAACCGGCTTCATTGAAATAGGTCATTGCGTTTTTGCGATCACCGTTTACACGGGTTACGATACCCATGTTGTTGGCAGTTTCAGAGCACTTCTTCATTCCATATGCTTTGTTCCAGTTGGTTTGAGCATCGGCCATTTTGTTTTGCATGTAGTAAACACAGCCGAGGTTGTTGAACGAACGGTAGTCAGCATCAGGCAATGCGCAAGCGGCTTGATAAATAGCAGCCTTCTTGTTCAGGTCGTCGATGAGTGAACCGGCACGCATGAGTTCTTCGTACTTCAATTGAGCAGGATTGGTTGAACCGATTTGCACAAGCTCCTCATCACTGTATCCCTGTAAGTCGTAGTTAATCAGAATGCGAGTGCGACGCAAGCTCGGGAAGATGTCTTTCTGGATTTCAGTATACGTCTTGGAGATGTTTTTAATTTCTTGCTCGCGCTGTTGAAGGTCGCTAGTCATTTTCAATACATTGATGATGATGTTGCGATCGTCGATGTTAGAAGCTTCCATAGCAGAGCGGAAACCTTCCCAGTCTTCACCTTTCGGAGTGAGTTTGAAGGCACTTTCAGGAGCATTGGTAAGCTTCATCTTTTTGGCCATATCCATGAAAGCCTTTTTACCAGCCTCTGCGCGTTCTGTCGCAAGGTTATCGTTAAGCAACATTTCACCTTCAGGAGAAGCGTACGAAGTAAACTCTATGTTTTTGATTACAAGGGCCGGATTGGTAGCAATGCTTTGCATCCACTTGCCAAGGTTTACCATATCCGCTTGTTTTAACTCAGCAGGCTTCAGGGTAGAAGAGTTGTAATCGAAGTTGATTTGCGTACTATCGTTGGTGTAGCTCAGGGTACGAACGAACTGGTCTTTACTCCAGATACACTTGTCATCGTTTTTCACGAGGTAGGGAGTAGTGATGATTCCTTCGCCGATAGCCAATGCAGGGAAATCGGTTTCCTTTTTACCCATGCGTCCGTGAATGCGCAATTCGAGTTTTCCGTTCGCCATTTCGGGCGTATAGGCTACGCGATCGGTGTAAGTGAAGCTTTTGCCGATTTTGAATGGAACAACGCTTCCGTTACCCACGGCTTGCTCACCCTGAAAGTAACTTGTTTTAAAGCGGGTTTCTTTACCGTTGTGAACAAATACAGGCACCGCATCCATGCTGGCCTTTTTTGGAAAGTATTTTGGAGGAAAAGTTCCTGATACAGTTAGTGCTACGGTATCACCGTGCACTTCGAGTGGGTTTGGATTAGACTTAATACCCATCTCCTGAGCAGCCTTTTCCATGGATTTCAAATTCGCACATCCTACTACAATGGCTGCGCAAAGTACAGCTGCGAGAAAATAGAAGCCGTTATTTTTCATGCGGTTTAATTGATTTGGTTTCTGAATAATACAGCCGCAAATCTAGATAACCTTGCCTAGCGCAGAAAGGATAAACTGGTGGTTTTGAAATGGTTTTTCAACAAGCCATCGTGCACGGCTGCAGTTGATGGAGGACTTCTGCTGAATTAGTCCAATGCTTTATGAGTCAAAGGAGATGCGTAAAAACTCATTCCAAAGAGCATCGTCCGGTGGTGGAGCTACGATGCAAACCGGAGTCTTTTTCACCGGGTGCAGGAATTCTATTTTACGGGCATGCAGGTGAATGGAAGCGTTGTCGTTGGTGCGTTTTGCGCCGTATTTAATATCACCTTTTATGGGGCAGTTTAAACTGGCCAGGGTAGCTCGAATTTGATGGTGACGGCCTGTTTTAGGATAGACTTCAATAAAGGTGTAATTATCGCCCGTGCCCATCACCTTATAGCTAAGTTCCGATTCTTTTCGATCGTTTCCGGGTTCCGGAAATGCAAACGTTTTGTTGAGCTTTTGGTCTTTCCAGAGGTAGTTAGTCACCTTTGCTTCGTGGACTTCAGGGGTGCCTTTTACCACAGCCCAGTATGTTTTTTGGACCTCGCGGTACTTAAACATATTGGAAAGCCTGTTCAGTGCTTTGGTCGTTCGGGCATAGATGACGATGCCGCTAACAGGTCTGTCGAGGCGATGCACCGTTCCGATGAATGCCAGTCCGGGTTTATTGTACTTCTGCTTCACATAACTCTTAACGGTTTCACAGAGTGTTTGGTCACCGCTGATGTCGCTTTGAATGATGTCGGAATTGCGCTTGTTGACTACGACCAAGTGATTGTCTTCGTAGAGAACCCGAAGGTTTTCTACAGTGCTCATCACAATTGGTTCTTTCGGTGCTTGGCGCCATTCGCGAATGCCTTTTGAGGCGGATGAATGCTGATCCATAGTACTTGTTAATTATGCGATATCAATCGCTTCTTATTGCTGTTAGTATTGTTCTTTTTGATTGGGGAAGTCACCGCTTTTGACATCAGTAACATATTGCGAAACGGCATTGTGAATGAGTTCGCCTGCATTCAGGTAGCGGCGCAAAAAGCGGGGGCTGAAATCTTGGGTGTATCCCAGCATGTCGTTCACCACCAATACCTGGCCATCCACGCTCGATCCTGCGCCAATACCGATGGTCGGAATCTCAATAGATTGGGTAACTTTCGCAGCTAGTGCAGCGGGTATTTTTTCTAATACCAACGCAAAACATCCGCATTCGTTGAGCACGTTGGCATCACTCAGCAATCGCTCAGCTTCCTGTTCCTCCTTTGCTCTCACTTGATATGTTCCGAACTTATAAATGCTCTGAGGAGTTAGTCCCAAGTGGCCCATCACGGGTATGCCGGCAGTGAGAATACGTTGGATCGATTCTCGGATTTCCGAGCCTCCTTCCATCTTCACGGCATGAGCACCGCTTTCTTTCATAATGCGAATCGCAGAGTTCAAGGCTTCTTTGGAATTACCCTGGTAAGAGCCAAAAGGCAGGTCGACCACCACCAAGCATCTTTTTGCTGCGCGCACTACGCCCTGGGCGTGATAGATCATCTGGTCGAGTGTAATGGGGAGGGTAGTTTCATGACCCGCCATCACATTGCTGGCACTATCTCCCACGAGTATCACATCGATACCGGCTGCATCCACTAGTCGCGCCATGCTGTAATCGTAGGAAGTGAGCATCGAGATTTTCTCGCCTCGATTTTTCATCTCCTGCAAGGTATTGGTCGTAATCCGACGTATTTCTTTGTTTACCGACATAACGCAAAGGTAGTATGCAATTCTCGCCGCTCAACGCACTTACCACCGTTTCAGGGTATTCGACAATCGGTTGTTTACATACGCTGCAACCGATGAATCGTGTAGGCCGTCAATGTGTAGTAATTTGCACCGTATTTTATTTATATACACTCTATTTCTGCATATGAAGGCTTCTTCTCGCTTGGGGATGTTTTTGCTAACTTGGCTAGCACCGGTTGTGATGAGCGCGCAATGGGATTACCCACAATTCAATATGGCGCAAACTACACTCGAAAACTGTTTCGGGAGATTGTATGACAGCGGTGGTCCAACCGCTTCGTATGGTTTGAATGAGGAGATTACCACTACCATTCAGGCTGATGGAATTGTTACTCTCACTTTCTACGGGGCATTCTCATTGCAGGAAAATGTTGATTTTCTGACTATTTACGACGGCACTGTGGCTGCAGGGAGTGTACTTGGTGTATTCACCGGGCAGGAATCACCCGGGCAACTCGTGGCAACAACCGGCACAGTTACCTTAGTTTTTACTTCGGATGGAAGTATTTCAACCGCAGGTTTCAGCTTGTATTGGGCTTCAGAAGTAGCGATGCCTGTGCCTCCCGGCTTGTCTGTTCCTAATCCGCCGGCATGTCAGTCAACAACGATCAACGTTGAGCTTACAACACCCGTGCCCTGCGCTTGGTTTGAGAATGCAGAATTTGAAGTTGCGTCTAGCTCGGAAGCTTACGATGTTGTTGAGATTGACGCAAATTGTGCAGCGGGGATGACGGATTTGGTGACACTTACGTTGGATCACGCCCTTGAGTTCAATTGCAATGTACTCGTCAATCTCACAATTCAGATTCCGGATGCATGCGGAACCTTTCATGAATTTGAATTGGGCACTTCCTTTTTATTCGATAATTGTCCGATTAATGCAACAATAACTTCACAGTCACCCACTGTTTGCCCGGGCGGGTGCACTTCTTTGCAAGTTGAAACGCAAGGTTGTTTTAACTATTCCTATGCATGGAGCAATGGTTTGCTGCCAACAGCCGGTCCTCATACTGTTTGTCCGGCAACCACCACTACATATACTGTGGTAATAACGGAATTGGAAACCTCTCAGCAATTGACACAATCAATCACAATCGCCATTGAGAATGTTGAGATTTTTACACAAAACCAAACCGTATGTCAATCGGCTCCTGATGTGTTGCTACAAGCAGGAACAACCGGCGTATGGTCTGGACCGGGTGTGAATGGTGGTAACACTTTCGATCCTGATTTAGCCGGAGGAGGAGTGCACACTATTTATTTCAATTCAGAAAATTGTGTGGACAGTTTGCAAATCATCGTGACCCCTATTTCGGCGCAAAATGCCGCGGCTGCTTGTCCTGGTAGTGCTCCTTTTCAGTTGAATGCAACACCGGCAGGCGGCACTTGGTCCGGCTTGCAGATAACCCCTTCCGGTGTTTTTGATCCGTCTTCTTCAGGCATGTATCAAGCGATCTATGAGGTAAACGGTTGCACAGACGTTACCAATGTGGAGGTGGATACCATAGCGGGCCCCTATATATTGGATCCAATTTGTCAGTCCATTGACCAGGTAATTTTGGATGTGTCTCCGTTTGGAGGGTCTTGGAGTGGGCCGGGTATTGTAAATGCAAATTTGGGTTCATTCAACCCGAGCAATGCACCTCCCGGTAATGTGACGTTGAATTACTCCATCAGCGGTTGTGATGCTGATTTTTCGTTGTTTGTAAAGGAGATTAATATTCTAGAATCCGAGGTGTTGTGTCCGTTGGAAGCACCCTCTGTACTGGATGCTACACCAATTCCTGTTGGAGGACTGTGGGCAAGTCCCGACGGTGCTATCACCAATGCGAACTCCGGAATGTTCAACCCTGGTGTATTTACTCAGGATACAGAAACGTTTATCACATATCAGGCGCTCAACGGGTGCATCGACACGATGCACATTACCATCGTAAGTCCGATGGTGGAAGCAGATGAGTTGAGTTTCTGTGTGACCAATCAAATTCAGGATTTGAATGAAGCATTGGTTGGATCAGTTTCACCGGCCGGAGGTTCATGGTATGGTCCGGGTATTAGCGGATCTGTAGCGATGGGTTTTACACTCAATCCTCAAGCATTGCCGA
Organism: Flavobacteriales bacterium; assembly: GCA_046303175.1. Lineage (GTDB taxonomy): Bacteria > Bacteroidota > Bacteroidia > Flavobacteriales_D > Sanyastnellaceae > JAIBBG01. The sequence continues at coordinate 6,476 of JBKCGW010000305.1, read as the reverse complement.
TTGGCTTAAACTACATCTATTATATGGCCAATATGTGCGAAGACTCCGTGCTTGTGCGCGTGTTTTCCCCCAATTTACCAGACGCACCTCAAAACTTCTGTTCTTCTGATTCGCCAGTAATACTCGCATCGACTGTGCCGGGTGGCACTTGGTCGGGATCAGGAATTGTGGACGCTGCAAACGGATTGTTTGACCCTTCGGTGGCCGAGCCGGGTTCGTATTACATTCAATGGGATAATCCTGCCGGCTGCGGTGATAGCATTCTTGTAACAGTAGAAGAAGTTGTCGAGCCTGTTATTTCCGGTATTAACGATGTGTATTGCAGCCAGGATTACGAAGTGAATTTCAGCGTTACACCGGAGGGAGGATTGCTTATTGGTTCGTTGGCTACTACTTCATTTAATCCATCTGAACTAAGCGATGGTAACTACACCGTTACTTACAAAATTATTCCTCAGTTCTGTCCTGAAGTAACAACCACGTCGGAATTTATCGTTTATCCGCCACTAGCGTTGGAGCCATTGACTGCTTCTTCAAACCCGGTATGCTACGAACAAACCAGCACGATTACGGGCGATGCCAACGGCGGATTTCCAAGCAACGGCATCACCTATGCGTGGAGCAACGGAGGTCCTAATGCGGCAACCAATACGCAGCCATACACAGAGACAACCACAGTAACTTTATTGGTAGATGACGGATGCTCTGATCCTCAAACTCAGAGTATTCAAATCACCATGCATCCTCGTTTCGAGTATACCATTACAACGTCCGATACCTTGTGTCCCGGAGAAGAGGGGTCGATTCAATTGGCCTACACACCGGCGGGTGCATATCAGGTAGAATGGAATGGAGAACCGGGCAATCCATCACAGTACAGCACTGAAGCAGGAACAGATGTTTCTATAGTAATAACCGATATCAACGAATGTGAACAGGATACTTCAGTTACAGTTCCTGCATACAGCGAGCCGCTCGCTTCATTCAATATTGTTCAGGATGACTTATGTGTTCCTTTTGATCAAATCGACCAAATTGAACTAAACAATACGGCGGTCAACGCAGTTTTGGGAACATGGAATTTTGGCGATGGAACAACCGCGCCTATGGTTCCCGGTGAGGGTATTATTCACGCGTACAGCGATCCCGGTGAATACACGATTTCCTTATCAGTAGTGAACGAAGGGGGGTGTTCCGATTCATCTTCTGTGGCATTGTGTATTCAACCACTCGATCCGGTTTTTGTGCCTGATATTTTCTCGCCCAATGGCGATGAGAAAAACGATACGCTTTACGTTCGTGGGTTGTTCATTTCGCGCATGGAATTCCGCGTTTACAGCCGATGGGGAGAAGTGGTTTTTGAATCCAATTCGCCGTCATTGGGATGGGATGGACAGCTCCGCGGAGCACCGGCGCCTTCGGGAAGTTATTACTATACGTTGATGGCCACCATTGGAGGCGCTACAAAGGTTGAACGTGTAGGTGAAGTTGTATTAATCCGTTAATGGTAACCAAGAACATGAAAAAGTCATTATACAGTCTTTGCGCAGTTCTCGTAACGTGTGTTTCGACGCTTGTTGTGCATGCACAGGATATGCATTTTTCGCAATACAACAATTGCCCTCAGCTGATTAATCCTGCACTTACAGGGCAGTTTGAGACCATGCTCAAGGCAACGGTATTGCACAAGAGACAATGGATGAATGTTGGAACGGGCTATGTTACCAGCGGCTTGGATGCGCAGTATAAATTGCTCAGTGTAAACAACGATAATTTCTTCGGATTCGGTTTATTAGTGCTGCAGGATGCGGCCGGTATAGCCCAGCAGAAAACTCTTTCCGTAAGAGGCACAGCTGCTTATAACCTAGTTGCAACGGATGATGATTTGATATCGTCCGGTTTTCAAATGGGGTTTGAGCAGAGAAGTATGAACTTCGATGGATTGGCTTGGGACTCACAGTTCAACGGAGTTACGTACGATCCTACACTCGACGACAGAGAACGATTCATTACGAATACACGCAGTTTCATTGATATCGGTGCCGGATTTCACTGGAAGCACCGCGCTAAGAAGCGCTTTGATTTGGGTTACTCAATCTATCACGCCAATCAACAGATTACCATGGTGGCGCGCGGCGATGACCGCATGAAATTACGTCAAGCATACAAGGCTGCATGGATTAAGCGCTATGAGCACATTGACATGAAATACGATGCGCTTGTGCAACGTCAGAGTGGAGCAAACGAGGTCATGATTGGTGTAACGGTTGAGTATAGAATTGGAGAGGAATCCAAGTATACCAATGTAAAGACAGCGAGTCTGGCACGTGCAGGTGTATTCTACCGTTGGAAGGACGCCATTTCACCCTACATAGGTTTTGAATACAAGCGTTTCGCGGCTATCAGCCTTGGTTACGATATCCGTTTGGCCAAGATGCCTTATATCGATGGCAGAGCCGGGGGACCTGAAATTTCACTCACATATCTGGGTATGCCGGCGCGCAAGCGCATGAAGGTGGTGAAGTAATCGGCGTAAGTCACCTGCCGATGTCGATAATTTCCTGAGAGAGTTGGTTTGTGCCTGTATTAACGGGTGTTCTTTGAATACCTATTAAACTATACATGCATGGCATCATTTGAAATTATCGGAGGTAAAAAGCTCAGCGGAGAGGTTATTCCACAAGGAGCTAAAAACGAAGCGTTACAAATCATTTCGGCTGTTCTTCTAACGGAAGAGCGTGTCGTTATTTCCAACATACCCAACATTCGCGATGTGATGAAGCTCATTGAGCTTTTGGGCTTCATGGGCGTAGTAGTAACCAAGATTGATGATCATACCTATGCTTTCGAAGCGAAGGATGTCAATTTAGAATACTTGCTCACCGACGACTTCAAGAAGAAAGGCGGTGCATTGCGTGGTTCCATCATGATCATTGGTCCATTGCTCGCCCGATTTGGAGTGGCTTACATTCCTGAGCCGGGTGGCGATAAAATTGGACGCCGTCCGGTAGATACCCATTTGCGTGGCTTTGAAGCATTGGGTGCAACCTTCGAGCATATGAAGGATGAGCGTTTTTATAAAATCAATGCAAAGAATTTGCGCGGAACGTTTATGTTGCTTGATGAAGCGTCGGTAACAGGAACAGCCAATATTGTAATGGCAGCATCACTTACCAAGGGTGAAACAACCATCTACAACGCGGCGAGCGAACCCTACTTGCAGCAGTTGTGTAAGATGATTAACCGCATGGGCGGTAAGATCAGCGGCATTGGTTCCAACAAGCTCATCATTGAAGGGGTTGACCGCCTGGGTGGAACAGAACATCGCATGTTGCCCGACATGATTGAAATTGGTAGCTTTATTGGTCTTGCTGCTACTACGCAATCGGAAATTACTATTCGCAATTGTTCTATACCGGATTTGGGAATCATCCCGTCGGTGTTTCGCAAGATGGGTATCGAAATGGAATTCCGTGGCGATGATATCTATTTGCCTGCACAGGATTCATATAAAATTCAGAACCTCATCGATGGATCCATTCTCACGATTCGCGATGGTATTTGGCCTGCATTTACTCCCGATTTGATTTCGATAGCCTTGGTAACAGCAACACAGGCCAAGGGCAGTGTGCTCATCCATCAGTGGATGTTCGAAAGCCGTTTGTTTTTCGTGGATAACCTGATTGATATGGGAGCTAAGATTATCCTTTGTGACCCGCATCGCGCAGTGGTCATTGGTAGCAATCGCGAAACGAAGTTGCGCGGAATCACCATGTCTTCGCCCGACATCCGTGCGGGTGTTTCCATGTTGATTGCAGCCTTGGCAGCAAATGGCAAGAGCACCATTCACAACATCGAACAAATCGACCGCGGTTATCAGAACATTGAGCATCGCTTGCGAGCTATTGGCGCGGATATTAAGCGTATAGAATAATTTGGCAATAAGTTTGCCTGCAGCGGCAGCTCACGTGTTATTTTTAACCCTGATAATTTACAAACATGAAAAAAATTGCATTTGCATTGTTGGTGGCTGCGGGTATCGGAGCTTCCTATAGTTTTACGTTGAATGAGCAGCCTGTAAAAGCTCAGCGCATGGCTGTCAAGCCTGTGAAAATAGGCACCGCCATTGGCGATGAAGCACCGGAGATCGTGATGAATGGATTAGATGGCAAGCCCCTGAAACTGTCTTCACTACGCGGTAAGTTGGTGCTTATCGATTTTTGGGCTTCTTGGTGTGGTCCATGCCGTCGCGAAAATCCTAACGTAGTTGCAGCTTACGAAAAGTACAAGAAGGCAAAATGGAAAACTGCAAAGGGTTTTGACATCTTCTCAGTATCTCTCGATCAGAATGTAGATGCATGGAAGGCCGCTATTGACAAGGATGGCTTGGTTTGGAAAAACCACGTGAGTGATTTGAAGGGCTGGCAGAATGGTGCAGCGGCGGTATACGGTGTTTCAAGCATACCGATGAGTTTCTTGATTGATGAGAACGGAATTATTGTTGCCAAAAACTTACGCGGATTGGAGTTGCACAAGCAACTTGATATGCACGTGAAGAGTTTGTAATCGACCTCATAAATGGAAATGAAAGGCCTCGCATTGTGCGGGGCCTTTTTATTTTTGTCGCCCTGATGTTGCGGGGTCTGCGTAAATGGCGCACTTTGGCGCACGAATGACACAAACGATGAGGCAAATTGTGACACTTTGACCTCAGAACCCGGTTGGCAATAAAGTTGACTACCCGCAGCGATTTTGAAGCTTACACATTATGAACACAGAAGAAACAAAGAATACATCCTCTTCGGAGTCTGAGACTCAAGAGCATTTGATTTCGGACGCCCATCAGCCTGATATGGGAGAGAAAGAATCCTCACAGCAGGATCAGCCGGTTGATGAATTGAGCAAAGCACGCATGGAAGCGGCCGATTGGAAGGATAAATACCTGCGTTTGTATGCAGAGTTTGACAACTTTCGCAAGCGTAGCATGAAGGAGAAGTCGGAGATTCTTTCAACCGCTTCTGGCGAGTTGATGAAGGAATTGCTGGTTGTGGTAGATGATTTCGATCGCGCCGTTCAGGCCAATGCAACTGCAACCGACATCGAGGCTGTTCGTGAGGGATTCGTTTTGATTCACCAGAAACTATACAGGAAGTTGGAATCGAAGGGACTCAAGCCGATTGAGGCAAAGGGGCAGCCATTCGATACAGATTTTCACGAAGCCATCACACAAATACCTATGCCTGAAATGGCCGGCAAAGTGGTGGACGAGTTGGAAAAAGGCTACACACTCAATGAGAAAGTAATCCGATACTCGAAAGTAGTTATCGGGCAATAACAAGGTCAGTCATGGCAAAAAGAGATTATTACGATATTCTAGGTATTTCCAAGTCTGCTTCGGAGGCTGAAATTAAGAAGGCATACCGACAGTTGGCATTGAAGTATCACCCCGATAAAAACCCGGGCGATAAGGCAGCGGAGGATAAATTCAAAGAAGCGGCTGATGCCTATGGAGTGCTTAGCGACCCACAGAAACGCGCCCAATACGATCAGTTTGGTCATGCCGGACCCCAAGGTGGTTTTGGTGGTGGCCATATGAACATGGACGACATCTTCAGCAACTTCGGAGATATTTTCGGAGGAGCATTTGGAGGTGGTTTCGGCGGCGGCGGCGGTCAGCGCCGAGCTAAGGGTTCCAACCTTCGCATCAAGGTGAAGTTGAATTTGGAAGAAATAGCCAACGGATGCACCAAGAAAATCAAGGTGTTTAAGTTGGTGAACGCATCGGATGTAACGTACGATACATGCACCGGCTGCAATGGCCAGGGCCAGGTGCGCCGTGTGACCAACACAATACTGGGGCAAATGGCAACCACGTCAACATGTCCTAAATGCCACGGTGTCGGCAAGTCCATTAAATCCAAACCAAAGGATAGCGATGAGAATGGCCAAAAGCGCGAAGAGGAATTGATAGAGATAAACATTCCGGCAGGTGTGGGCGAGGGCATGACCCTCAACGTTGCCGGTAAAGGAAATTCAGGTCCGTTTGGCGGAATTCCCGGAGATCTGTTGGTTCAGATTGAAGAAGAAGAGCATCCTGAATTGAAGCGCGATGGCGTGAATTTATACTACGACTTGTATGTGAATTTTGCGGATGCTGCTTTGGGCTCTACCGTGGAAATTCCACTTGTTAAGGGCAAGGCACAAATCAAGGTTGACGCCGGCACCCAAAGCGGAAAAATATTGCGTCTGAAGGGAAAGGGGTTGAAGGAAGTGAATGGATACGGACAAGGCGATTTGCTGGTGAACATCAACGTATGGACACCGCAAAAGTTGAATGACGAGGAAAAGAAAATCTTGGAAAAGCTGCGCGCTTCGACCAACTTCCAACCGGCTCCCGGCTCACGCGATAAGAGCTTTTTTCAGCGAGTGAAGGAAATGTTTAATTAGGATTTTAGGATTGTAGGATAATAGGGATG
>JBKCGW010000304.1:0-4324 GCA_046303175.1 Flavobacteriales bacterium | reverse complement strand
CATTTTCGCGAATTCAGCCATGATTGCTCAGTTTGGCTCCGGTGTTTTAGGTTCAAGCACCATAACCTCGCCCGGTACAATCATCAATCAATACACTGCGGTTATCGATGTTGTTTCAAGCACATCTACGATCGATGTCATAGATGCTTCGGCGTTTGTTGCAGGAAGAAAGGCTTTGCTTATCCAAATGGACGGCGGGATTCCCGGCACATGGGAGTATGTTCATATTGTTCAGGTAAATACTAACAGCATTCGGGTTCTGAACATTCAGCGGACGTATGATCCGTTTACGGGCGTTGTGCAATTAATTACAGTGCCGGAGTATAGCGATGTCACTATTATTTCCGCAGCATCAATTGTTGCTCAACCTTGGAATGGATCTACCGGTGGTGTGGTGGCGTTTATGGTTTCGAGTCTGCTTTCGATAGACTCCGGGGGTCTTGTCGATGTTAGTGGTGCCGGATTTCAATCAGGATCTCAGGGCCTAGGTGGTAGCGGGGGTGCAGGTGGAAATGCTGGCATTGCCCCTAGCGGTGATGGAGGTAATGTGGGTGTAGTATATGGAACCGGCATAGGCGGCGGAGGTGACGGTGGATACAATGGTGACCCGGGCACGACGAGTATTCCGGCTATTCAGTTGAACTGTCCGGGATGCGCCGCCGGTGCAAGTAATACGGGTAATATGCCAGCCAATCTGTTGGTCATGGGCGGCTCAGGCTTCAGCGGCAATGGCGGTTCCGGACATGATGGTGGAGGCGGCGGCGGTGGCGGTGCAAATGGTCAGTTGAACGGACTGAATGGCACTCAGGGTGGCAACGGTGGTAATGGAGGTGATGGTGGAATAGGCGGAGCAGGAGGGGGAATTATTCTTGTTGCGGCTCGCACCCTTGATTTACCCACTCAGGCTTGTATGTTGGCCAATGGAATTACAGGAACTACCGGTTCTGCGGCTACTGATGCAGGACCGGGAGGCAATGGTGGTCTAGGCGGAGGAGGTTGTTTTGTCGGTGGCGGCGGTGGCGGCGGTAATGGCGCTGATGGTGGCGATGGTGGCGATGGCGGAAGTGGAGGTGCGGGAGGTATGATCAAAATTATCCGTGGTACTTCATCACCGGCTCCTCAGCCGTTTCATAGAGAAGTTAACGGAGGACAAGGTGCATTGGGCGGTGAGGGCGGCGACGGCGGTGCTGCGGGTTTGAATGCAGGAAGTCAAGGTGGGTTGAATTGCGGCGGAAGCGGTGGTATTGGACTTCCTTCCGGTCCTTCACTCAGTGCCATAGGAATCTGTGATGCGGGCACCCTGTTGAGTTTCTTGCAAGACATGGGCGCGGGCGGTAATAACAGCGGTGTTTATACTGTCTTGGGGAGTAATCTTCATCAGTATAGCGACGGAGTCAACACAATCTATATCGAAGCTTTTGGTGCAACGAGTGTTTTAATTCGAGGTGATTTGTTTGGCGATATCTATTATTCCGTCATCACCGGAAATAATAGTTCACCGTTGGCTACTGTTCAACTGATTTTCTCGCAAGGCAACATTCCGTTTACCAATCTTCCCAACGCTCAAATAACCGGAGCCAGTGAAGTGTATATAGCATCTTGTATTCTTGGTCGCAATGAACCTTCGCCCGGTGTGCCCGGTAATGCCGGAGCGAATGGAGTGGATGCCGGTCCCGGCAGCGTGGGCGACGAAACGGCGTATGACTGCAACGATGATCCGATCTACGTGATGGTTACGCCCGTGGTCCCATACACCTGTCCCGAATCGCCCGGTGAAATTGAGGCTTCCGTTATAAGCGGTGGAACTGCTCCATACACATACACGTATTCGAGCCTCGGCAGCTTTCAGCAGAATACCACAGGAACATTCACTGTGGGAAATGAAATGGGTGAAATCATTGCCGTCGATGCCAATGGTTGCATAAGTGATCCGGCATTCGCCATGCCCGATGTCTTGATTACAGAGGACTGGGCCGTTTCAACGTTGCTCCCTGCATGCATAGGTGTATCCAATGGCGCTGCAACGCTTGCGGTCGATAGCTTATATGGTTCGTTACCACTGCAACTGGTGGGCGATTTGCTGGGCATTACTAATTTGAACACAGGCGACACCTATTATCCAATATACACATCGGCCTACTCAGCTGTGTTTACAGGTCTTCCTGCGGGTGTCTATTACATTCTTCAAACACAATGCAACAATGACCCCGTCGTGTAATTTTTAAATAGCGAAGCTTCATATTTAACCGCGTCGGCAACCGTTAACGATGCCCATTTCGGTCCGCACCGTTCAAATATGTTTAAAGTTTCCGGCGGAACATCTCCCTTGACATTTTTGTGGAGCGATGGCCAAACATCCAATCCTGCCGTGGGGCTGAATGCACAATCGCTTTCAGTAACGATTACCGATGGGCAAGGATGCAGCTATACAGACTCATATATTGTGGGAGGAAGCTCCTCTTCATTGCAGGCAACATTTCAGAATCAGCCGGAAGTATGCGCACAACTGAACGGTTTCGCAGAAGTTCTTGTAAGCGGTGGATCAGCTCCATACAGCTATGCCTGGTCGAATGGTGGCAACACGCAGATCATAGAATATGTTGCCGCGGGTAATTACTCCGTGGTGGTAACGGATGCATTGGGATGTTCCGCTACGTTCAATACCACTGTGCAAGCAACCGGTGTTTATCCGCTACTTTCGGCGAACATTCGCAACGTGAGTTGTTATGGATTGGCGAACGGTGATTTGGAAGTGCTCGTTTCTTCCGGTCTTGCGCCTTATTCTTTTGCATGGACGAATGGCGAATCGACAGCGGCCATACAACAGCTCACTCACGGAACCTACAGTGTGGTGGTTACCGGTGATGACGGTTGTTCATCTACTGCGCAGTATCAAATTACACAACCCGATTCGATTTCTCTAACCGCCATTGTTACCCAGCAAGATTGCTCCGGCAATGCCGGTTCAATTGATATCACCGTGGGTGGTGGTGCCGGCGGATTTGCATACAGCTGGTCGAATGGCAGCAATTCGCAGGATGTCTTTGGATTGTCGGAAGGAACTTATGCTGTTCAAGTAGTTGATAGCAATGCGTGCGTACGATCTGAATCATTTGTAATTGATCCTTTGCAATTGCCCATTATTTCAGGTATTGCTTTCCCTGATAGTTGTGGTAATTCAAGTGGGTCAATCGACATAACCGTTACCCCAGTAAACGCACCCTACACGTATTCGTGGAGCACAGGCTCAACTTCTGAAGACTTGACCAATCTAACTCCCGGACTATATACTGTAACCGTCACAGACGCTTCGCAATGTCAGTCGACCGCAACATTTACCGTAGGCGGAAGCATTGAGCCGGTTATTACAATTGGTTTCGCGGTTACGAGCGACTGCGGTGCAGGAGGAAGTGTATATGTTCTTACGGGAAGTGCCAGCCCCATCGCAACGTATCAATGGTCGGACGGGTCAACGTCGCCCCAACTCATTGGTGTGTCCGGAGGTATATATTCACTGATAGTTACAGACGTTAACGGCTGCAGAGCATCGGGCAGGGTAGTGGTACCGCAATCGCGTCCACTCGAATTGAGTGCGCAAGCGACTGCGGCTTTTTGCTCGCCAGCCAACAGTGGTGCGGTTGATCTTTCTGTTGTGAGCGGAACACCGCGTTACACGTTTTTGTGGAGCAATGGAGCAACGTCCGAGGATATCACCCAGGTTACTGCGGGTACCTATACGGTCGTGGTAACTGACGCTAATGGTTGCACATCTGAAGCAACCTATACCGTCGGTGATGGATGTCTTTGTCCGGTGAACTTCAATGCAGAAATATGTGGCCCAACTGAAATATGCCAGGGCGAAAGCTTTACCTTGAATAGCGTTGTTACACCGCGCACGCAGGGTTATCCCGTGACCTATAGTTGGACACGCAATCCTGCAGGTTTCTCTGCTACAACCGCGTCCATCACACAAACGGGATTGACTGCAGGACAGTACACATACACATTGGTTGTGGCCTATAACCCACTATGCACAGTTACTGTACAACACACGGTATGGGTGCGTCCACGTCCTACGATTACGGTAACCAATCAACTCACCGGAAACAATGTTGCAGCCACACAGCTAGCCGGGTGCAATGTGATTTTGAATGCGACCGGTGGTACCTATTACAACTGGACCTACGGAGCAACCACATTTCCATCGCACTCCAATCAGCTTATCGATAATAACACGGCTATTACCACATCGACTCAACTGCGAACCTATGGCGTGGTGGGTGTCGATCGTTATGGTTGCAGCAACTCGGTAACCATACAAGTG
>JBKCGW010000303.1:0-3878 GCA_046303175.1 Flavobacteriales bacterium | reverse complement strand
GCGGTAGTCGCCGGTTTCAGTGAGTATGGTTCCTGTTACGAGATTTCCTCTTTTTTGCAACACCGCAATGCCTTTGCTTGATTCCGCCGTGTCGCTCGGGGAAAAAACAACTTCATACTGGAGCTCTTCGCCAATGTTAGTGTAGCCAGAATATGCTGTTGGTACTCCTGTAAACGGAATGCTGTATTGTGAGCGAGAATGATCAGTCCATTCACCAAAAAGACTGTCGTTGCGCCATGTGCCTTTCAGGGATGAATCGAATAATGGAAGTTGAATGAAAAAGGAGTCACCGCGAAGTACTACGGAATCCAATCGAATAATTTCTTCGGAATTAATTATTTGCCACCCCGATGTGTCGTTAATATTAAGCCGAGCGGGAATATTGCCGTTCGGTGTTGAAAAAAGTAGAGTGTAGTAACCGGATTTAGGGGAGGACGTTTTATGTGAGCACGCAACGAGCGCGCATGCGGTGATGATGAAAAGCAAATAACGCACAGCCAAGGTTTATTAAATAAAGTACGAATCTACGTGTGTGGAAGGTACACTTAGTACCTTGTGCACATAATTATTTCACGTTGAATCATTCAAAATCAAAACCGGGAATCGTATTTGGAACCCCGGAACAGCAAGTGTTTTTTAAGGAGTTGCGCTCTCGCGTTGATAATTATTTCGAGACTACGGGTCAGAGTAAATATGCAAATGCTTCGATGGTTGTAAAGACGGTTGTCCTAGTTGTGGGATATCTGGCCGGTATTGTGTTACAGGCTGTTGTGGTGCCTGCGCCGGTCATGAGCTTTGCGCTTTATGTGCTGACAGGTGTTTTTCTTGCGGGTATTGGTATGAGTGTGATGCACGACGCTAACCACGGAGCTTATTCTGCCAATGAAAGTGTCAATCGATGGGTTGGCTATAGCTTGAACCTTCTCGGTGGTATGGTCATGAACTGGAAGATGCAGCATAATGTGTTGCACCACACGTACACAAATATTGCCGGCCTCGATGAGGATATTGACACAAAGTTGGCCCTGAAACTATCGCCTCATGGAACGACAAGCAAGGCCCATCGCTACCAATGGATTTACGCCTTTTTTCTGTATATGATTTTAACCTTGTATTGGGGTTTGTTGAAGGACCTGGTTCAATTCATACACTATAAAAAAGTCGGAATGAATAGGCAATCGGTTTCCAAGAATGTGATTTGGCTTTTCAAAACAACGATTGTGAAGTCACTCTACTTTGGTGCTTTCGTTGGATTGCCGATATATTTTGGAATGCCTGTTTGGCAGGCAATTGTTGGTTTTCTGATTATGCACGCCGTGAGCGGATGGATACTGTCAGTCGTATTTCAGTTAGCACACGTGGTGCCGGACGCATACTTTCCACAACCGGATGAGAATGGATTTATTCCGTACTCATGGGCCGAACATCAGTTGCGAACGACCATGAATTTTTCGACCAAGAACAAGTGGTTGTCGTGGTACGTTGGTGGTTTGAATTTTCAAGTTGAGCATCACCTGTTCACCAAAATTTGCCACGTGCATTATCCGGCAATTTCCGAGATTGTAAAAAAGACAGCTGCAGAATACGGTGTTCCGTATTATGAGAAATCTACGTTTGGTGAGGCATTGCGAGAGCATATACGTTTTCTTCGCATGCAAGGCATACCAAAGCTGAGTGAGATTGGAGGATAGAATTAGTCTCCTTTGACGCGATTTGGTTTGAATACCAAGTGCTCTCCACGACCTTTTTTGAAAATATTTCGGCCCGGTGCTTTCCCACGGCGCAATTCCTTTTGTGCTTCTTCCGGTAGACACGCTATTTCCTTGCATGCATCCGAACAACAGTTATTCATTTTATCGCGGCAGGTTGGGCATTGAATGAACAGAATGTGACACGCCAAGTTTGAGCAGTTTGTGTGGTGATCATACGGTTCTCCGCATTGGTGGCATTGTGCAATGACATCGTCAGAAATGCGTTCTGCCAGTCGTTCATCAAATACGAAATTGACTCCCAGAAAACGGTTTTCCAAGCCCTGTGATTGGATATCGCGTGCATATTTTATGATGCCGCCCTCCAATTGGTGGACGTTTGGAAAACCCTTGTGCTTGAGATAGGCAGAAGCTTTCTCGCATCGAATACCCCCGGTGCAATACATCACAATGTTCTTTTCTTCTTTGCCCTTCAGCATGTCTTCTACCATTTCAATTTCTTCACGAAATGTGTCGGCATCGGGTAGGATGGCGTTTTTGAAATGGCCCACTTCACTTTCGTAGTGGTTGCGCATATCAATGAGGATGGTGTCCGGTTGCGCGGTCAGCTCATTGAACGCTTGCGCAGAAAGGTGTACGCCTGTATCCGATGGGTTGAAGTTCGGGTCATCGATACCATCTGCCACGATTTTGTTGCGCAGCTTTATGATGAGTTTGTAGAACGATTTGCTATCATCTTCAACAGCTGTGTTTAGACGAACACCATCTAAAAACGTAATATTGAAGAGGTTTTCGCGAAACGCCTCGAATCGGTGAGTGGGTACTGAGATTTGGGCATTGATGCCTTCAGAAGCGATGTAGGTGCGACCCAAAACACCCAGTGATTCCCATTGCAAAAAAAGGAAATCGCGAAAGAATTGCGGGTTGGCAATCGGGTGGTATTTGTAGAACGAAACGGTGGTGCGTGGCTCGTTGCTTTGAACGATCTGCTCCTTGAGTACGCGTCGGTCCACGGTGTTATAGAGTTTTTTCATCGGTACAATTGCATGTTATACTTCAGAGTATGTCTACAGCGCGTGAATTGCTGGTCTGCAAATATAGGTATTAGTTATAAGCGGTGAGGTTTTAGGTGGTTGGCTGTTACCACGAATGCACGAATTAGGATAGCACGAATGGGCTTGTAGGACTATAGAAAGCGAATCTATCTCTGTAATCCTATGCTTCTATTATCCTGCAATCCTCCTATATATTAGCGACCATTAATCACAAACCCCATGTCAAGCAAAGCCCCCAAACCTGTAGGTCTTTATCCGCACACACGCCGAGTAGGTAATCTGTTGTTTTTGTCCGGTGTTGGTCCGCGCATTGCGGGCAGTGATGCTACCGACAGCGGAGTGCCAGGACTTACACTAGATAAGTTTGGTAATTACCTCACATTTGATTTTGAGGCGCAGTGCCGCAACGTATTCGACAATGTGCGCGTGATACTAGAGGAGAATGGAAGTAAATGGGAAAACCTGGTAGATGTAACCGTTTTCCTCGTCAACATGAAGCGCGATTTCCACACCTACAATAGGTTATACGCGGAGTATTTCAAGGATGCGCAACCGTGCAGAACAACAGTTGAGATCAACGCATTGCCATCACCTATCGCTATTGAATTGAAGTGTATTGCAACAATTGATTGAGTGACACGTTGATTTGGCACAACCATTGAAAACGCCCAATCATGAAAACGTCTCTTTTATTTTTTGCAGCGTTGATCGGTGCGTTAACGCTCCAAGCACAGGTGAAGCCAGTCAAAACGAATGTAGATTATTTACCGAATCAAGGATTTCGCAATTCACCCAACTACGCTTTCATGGCGGGTGAACAGCTCACGTATCGCATACACTATGGTATTGTAGACGCGGGAACAGCCACCCTTAAGGTAGAAGACAGCCCTTATACATTTGCGGGAAGAGATGCTTATAAAATTGTAGGAACCGGACGCAGCGTGGGCTCTCTTGATTGGTTTTTTAAGGTGCGTGATCATTACGAAACGCACATTGATAAAGCGGGAATGTTTCCCTATCGCTTCCTGCGCAACTGCGATGAAGGAGGTTACCGCATTCAGCAAGACTATACGTTTTTCCCCGAGCGACGAGGCTTCAAGAACATCAAGGGTGA
>JBKCGW010000302.1:0-3002 GCA_046303175.1 Flavobacteriales bacterium | reverse complement strand
GGATGATCGCCCAAAACGCCCACTTGTATGCCTCCCATGAAGGCATGCGTCTCTGCATCGAAACGAACCAGGTAAGCAGGCGAATGACCGGAAACGTTCCAGTTCATATCGTAGTAAGTCTCTCCTGCACACAACACCCACACATTACCCAACGCATCCTTCACGATATCAGAAGGGCGATATTCAGCCTCAATAACATCTACCACTGTGTTTGTGGATGTATTCACCACGCTGATGGTGCTGTCCAAACCGAATCCGCCTTCGTTGCACACCCATATCTCATCGTTTACCGCCAGCAACTGGTTAGGTCCTGTGCCCACTGCAATAGAACCGGTGACTTCAAGCGTTTGTGTATTTAATACCTCAAGTGTGCCGTCAAACGAACCGTTGCTTAGGTACGCCTTGTTGGCTCCCGCACTTACCATGTATCGTGGGTATGACAACCCTGAAATCGAACCCACATTCTCCATGGTCTTCAGGTCAACCACTTCCACTTTCTGCGAGTTGTTGAGAACAGCGAAACCGCGATCACCAATTATCGTGAAGCTTTGAAGCACATCGCCCAGCTCCACTCCATTTGCCGAATAGTATACGTCGTTGGTTACAGTGCCGCTCGGCGAGATATGCGTAATGGATGCGTTGTTCTGAAGAAATGAACCTTCATTTACAACGTAGGCTCCCGTTGCAAAATCTTCTATCACGGGTGGTTGGTCATCAGGTGTTTCGTCTTCCTTTTTACACGCTGTGAATAGAAGGGCGCTAACGCACGCCCATGTGATCCAGTAAAATTTTGTCTTCATTGTATTGATTTTTCTTCTGTTGATTCAAGGTAATTCCAACCGAAACGCGATACACTCGGCCGGGCATTGCATAGCCACGCAAGGTTTCGTAAGCCACATTGAACACGTTGTCGATACCTACCGACACATCGAAACTATACTCGTTTCTCTTCCAAGTAGACTGATACCACGCATTGCATAGACCGTATGCAGCAAGCGCTCGGTGAGGTGTATTGGCCTCGTCGGTGAATCGCTCACTCACGAATCGATAACCGACCGAAGCAGAATGTCGCCCGCGTTGAACACTGATGCCCTGGTAACCCATCCAACGCGGAGAGTATATCATGCGACGTTTTTCTTGCAAGGAAAGAGAGTCGCGCCAAAACACATCGTTCAGCGTCCAGCGCTTTTCAAATCGATAGCGGGTGCGATCATTCCGCGTCAACTTTTCACACAGCACATACATCTCTGCGCCCTGAGTTTGCACCTCACGGAAATTAACCGGTGTCCAGACATTTCCTTCCGATGGCACCCATTGAATCCAGTCGTTTACACGCGAATAGAAAACCGTTGGTTCCATGCGCCATTGGGTTCGCTTGTCTTTACCTAAAAAGACAACCATCCCGGCACGACCGTGATATCCTAGCTCGGGCTTCAGATTCGGGTTGCCTCCCGGCGACCAAAACAACTCGTTCATGTCGGGGAGTCTATAACGACGCGCGACGTTGACGAAAGGAGAAAGCGACCAACTTCGGTAAGAAACCAGATAGTAGCGATATCCAAATGAAGAGGACCAACCATTGCTTCCAAAACGCTCCTCCCACGAAGCGCTTCCCTCCAAATCATGCTTGCGTTTTAAATAGCGCAGCTGCACTGAATACTGTGACCACGGCTTGTTCACTCGTCCATCCGTATAATTTGAATTCATGACGTTCACAGCAGCTTGACTAGTGTAAACTTTGACGAAGAAATCATCGAACGGCTTCCAATTCAGCCAACCACTGGCCCACAGCATCTGAGAGCGAATGTCGGAGTCGATGGCCACAGGCTCATCTACGTAATGCAATTTCTCGTAAGTATGAGCCACTTGCACTCCTGTATTCAAACGAGGCTTCCACCAGTTGTATTCGCACATCGAACGCAGCGTTGCATCATCTTGCATGGCCGATCCTTGAGCGTGTGTGCCCATCACAGCAGGCAGTTCCATTGATTTGGTTTGCCACCAGCTTCGCAACGTGATTGATCGATTTTTGTGGCTGTAACTGAAATCAGCTTGGGCTCCCGTATACTCACCCTGTTGATGTTCTTGCCAGATAACAGGCTTATCGATTCGATACGTATCGGTATACTGATACCGATTATTGAATTGCTGTCGGAAGGCGCGCACTTGAGATGCGAAGTGGTGACTTTCGAGCGATTTCTTCATCTTCGATTCTGCACCCACCATCCAATTATTGAGCGAATTATAGGAAGTGAAAGCATGTGCCGACGTTTCATCGACCTGCACATTTCCTAAATTGATGGTTGCTCCCATTCCCTGTTGCGTATTGCCTGCGAGGGTAGGCGTCTCTTTCAAATAGACTGCATCAAAAAAGAACATGGGCAGCAACGACATGTCACCTGTGCCTAGCGTAACCGAGTTAATTGGCATGCCATACCAAGTGAGCAATGTATGATCAGAAGACAATCCATGGAAACGCAACGAACCTGCCGCACCCGGTGCCCCCGCTGTAAGCTGATGAGCAATTCCGTTTGCATCCAGAAAAGACCCCAAATCACTGCCTAACCATTGCTTTCTTTTTAGGGGAGCAACTGCATTGAAAGGTCCCCAGCCATCTGTTGCACGAGCAACTATCACCACATCGTTCAATTGGTGATCGCCTGAAATGGTGTCAGTCTGTTGTGCAAGCGCACACCAAGACCACACGATTCCTGCTATGAGGATAAAGAGTTTTTTCATCATCGCCGTGCCTTTTCCCGGGCACCTGCATCGGCTAAGCCGATACGGGCATGCTATGGGCAGGTCTTCTGACTTGCATCCCCCCTCGCCTGCCTTCCCGATTCCAAGTGAATCAGTGGTTCTTGATAGACGGGGCATTTTGGATGCTCACAGCTGCGGGTACAGTTCGGGTTTTTCACCCGATTCCCTTTTCATTCTTCGCATGGGAAGAAACCAATAGCGATGCAAATGTAGGTCAAAGCATTCTGCAACAGAATGTATAT
>JBKCGW010000301.1:0-1401 GCA_046303175.1 Flavobacteriales bacterium | reverse complement strand
CAAGAACGCAACATGCAGTCCGATTCGCTCTTTGCACAGCGCAAGGCGATTCTCGAAAAAGACAAAACCGAACTCGAAGGCAAACTGGCAAGCTATGAAGCTGAGCTCAAAGTGTACGACGATAAAATCGATGAGCTCGTTGAAAACAAGCGACTAGAAATGCAAGACAAGCGTGCTTACGGGGAAGGTCCTGTTGCCAAGGCGCTGCAGAAAAACATCGACGACAAAACGGCCGAGAAAAACAAGTTCATCGAATTGAAAGCGGGCGATGTGACTGCTTGGAAAGCATCATTGGATAAAACCGCCGGTGACATCCGATCGCTCGACGACGAACTGCGCGCAGAATACAAGAAAAACGAAGAAAGCGCTCATACCTACAGCGGTCTGTTGAAGCGTATCCAGATAAGTCACGAAGTGGGTGGCGTCATTCCATGGATTATCTTCCTCGTCATTCTCTGCATCGAAATGGGCCCTATCTTCTTCAAGATGATGCTTACCAAAGGGCCGTATGATTACATGGTCGAAAATCAGAACTACTTGTTGAATGTAGAAAACGGTGTGTTGAAAGAGGATCACATCTACCAGGGCACCGACGGAATCATACACATGGAGAAATACCGCTACCTCGAGGTGGAAAAGGCCAAGAAAGACAAGGAGGCCAAACTCGAAGCGTTGGGTCGCATCAACCAACATATCATTGGTTCGTGGGAACAAATCAAGATGAATCAGGTGAGTCAGAATCCACAAGCGCATTACACCGAAGACCAACCTCAAACCGGTAAGGCCTGATGCTCGTAGTGCTCGGATTGAATCGCGACATCTGGTCTCGCCTCGCCACACGCGAGCGACAACTTTATCGCATGGCCTCCGGATTTTTCCTGGGCGGATGCGTAATTTGTCTGTTGGCCGGTGTGCGCTTCATGACGCAACTATCCGACTCCTACGCTATCGGAATTCCGGGTGGTTTATTGGTGGGCGCAATTCTGGCGATGGTAATACGCGTTGCACTCATCACATTGGTGTCTAAACCTCTCTTCCCCGAGGTTCACGCAGCACCCATCGATCCTGCTGTGAGACCAATCGTGCCTGTACAAACCTGGCGCACACGATTACAACGCCTACCCGACTTCTCTGTCGTGTTTCGTTTTTTGATTTTATCGCTATTGTCACTTACTGTTGCCTTTCCCTTATGCTCATTGATTGCCTATTCGGAATCGGAAGGTATATCGGGTGAAAGAAGAGACGAAGTCTATGCAGAGTTTCAGGCCAATCATCCTGACATGACAGCGCAGCAACAGCGCACCTTACGTGAAAATCTGCAACGCGAACACTTCCCTATTCACGTGTATCGTACACTGGCCGAACAAGGCGGCGGACGTTTGATGGCCGTGTGGATTTGGG
>JBKCGW010000300.1:0-9957 GCA_046303175.1 Flavobacteriales bacterium | reverse complement strand
TATTAATGGCTCAAAAGGGACCCTCCGAGGTTCCGTTAGTGATCGCGAAACGAACGAAACTTTAATTGGTGCATTTGTAACCGTAGAGGGAACAACTACCGGGACCGTTACGGATCTCGATGGTAATTTCTCACTTGATTTGCCAGCCGGTACCTATGCTATCAACGTTTCGTATGTTTCTTACGCTGCAGTAATTATCGAGAACGTAATCATCAAAAGTGGCGATGTTACTACGCTGGAACAAGTGCTCCTCAGTCAGAAAGGTGCTGACCTGAAAGAGATAGTGATTTCAGCAGAAGCGATACGTACTTCGGAATTGTCGCTGATGAATATGAAAAAAAATTCTGACGCTCTTCTCGATGGTATCTCATCCGCACAATTCAAAAAAGTAGGCGATGCAACCGCTGTAGAAGCTGCCAAGCGCGTTACAGGGGTTTCGGTTGAAGATGGCAAATACGTTTATGTGCGCGGGCTTGGTGACCGCTACACAAAGACAACGCTCAACCAAACTGAAATACCGGGACTCGACCCTGACCGTAACAGTTTGCAGATGGATATCTTCCCAACCAACCTCATCGACAACATCGTGGTGGCCAAAAACTTTACGGCCGATCAACCGGCGGACTTTACCGGCGGACTCATGAACGTCGAAACGAAATCATTTCCGGAAAAGAAAATCTTCAATGTAGGTGTTTCTACATCCTACAATTCTGCGATGCACTTCAACAGCAACTTCCTTTCTTACGATGGCGGCAAAACAGACTTCCTCGGATTCGATGACGGAACGCGCGCCCTTCCTGCTGGAGCTGATAAACCTGTGATACCAACTCCAATTGGAAGTGCCACTGATCAAGAGGTTCGCGATTTCGTGACGAGTTTCAACCCACAGTTGGGTGCCAAAAAAACAACCAGCCTTGCGGACTACAGTGCCTCGGTAAGCTTCGGCAATCAGATCGACTTGAACAAGGAAGACTCTCCATCTCGCAAACTTGGATACCTCTTTTCAGCGTCCTACAAAAACGACTATCGCTACTACAGCGATGTAGAATATGGCGAATACCAGCGAAAAATCGACTCCACCGATTACGAAATGACCTATGCCACCACCCAGCAAGGTCAGCTGGGTGAACGCAGTGTTCTCATCGGGTTGCTGGGTGGCTTGGCCTATAAAACGCAATTCAATAAATACCGTTTGAATGCAATGCACCTGCAAAATGGCGAAAGTCGTGCTGCTCAATTCCGCATAGAAAACAACGGTGAGGCCGTAGGTCAATCGGGATACATCGCATCTTCCGATAACCTGGAATACAACCAGCGTGCGCTTACCAATATCCTTCTTTCCGGAACGCATGTAAAGCAAGAATCGAATTGGGAAATTGACTGGAGAATGTCCGGTACACGTTCTTCCAACAGCGATCCCGATATCCGACGCACGGCCTTTACACTCGAATCATCCGATACCCTTTTCAGTGCAGGAGCCGGTGGTAACCCCGCACGCATTTGGCGTTCGCTTGAAGAATACAGTGCTCACGCTCGTTTAGACCTAACCAAATCATACACGTTCCGTGAACAAGCAGGTAAACTTAAATTCGGAGGATCGCAAGTGCTCAAGCAACGTAACTACGAAATTCTGTTTTTCGATATCCAGTTCTTCGGCTCTCAGAATTGGCCCAATCCCGATCCCAATGAAGTGTTGAAGCCCGAGAATATTTTCCCGAGCGAAGACAACAACATCTATTACCAATCAGGCAACAACACCCCAAACCCGAATGCATACAGCAGCAACGTAAGCAACACAGCTGCGTATGTTTCTAACGACCTTCGACTCAACAAGCGTTGGAGAACTATTCTGGGTGTTCGTGCCGAAAACTATGTGCAGCGTCACACCGGTCGCGATCAACGATGGGCCAGTGGTGACATCATCAATGGAAATAACCTCGACAATGAAAAGGTGCTCGACGCGCTCGATTTTTTCCCATCGATCAATGTGATATTCTCGGCCAACGAGAATCAGAACATCCGCGGTTCATACACCAAGACCATCGCACGTCCTTCTTTCAAGGAACTTTCCTATGCACAAATTCTAGACCCCATCACCAACCGTATTTTCAATGGTAGCTTGTTCACCTACGGCAACTGGGACGGTAATTTGGTGGAAACGCGCATCGACAACCTCGACCTTCGTTGGGAGTCGTTTCGTGAAGATGGACAGATGTTTTCTGTGAGTGCCTTCTACAAAAAATTCGATAAGCCCATCGAAATGGTGCGCATTCCTGAGCAGCAAACCAGCACCGAGTTTCAACCGCGAAACGTAGGCGATGGTGAAGTAGTGGGAGTAGAAATTGAAGGCCGCAAAAACCTGGGCTTCATATCGCCTGCTTTGAATAAACTTCTTTTCAATGTGAATGTGACGCTTGTGCAGTCTAAGATCGAAATGACCGATTTGGAATACAACTCACGACTGCAATATGAGAAGGTTGGACAAACCATCGACAACACGCGTGAAATGGCCGGACAATCACCCTACGTAATCAACGCGGGCTTTACCTACGCCAACGACAGCTTGGGTATTGATGCAGGTTTGTTTTACAACGTGAAAGGACCAACCCTTTACATCGTGGGTGCCGGATTGTTTCCGGATATCTACTTCGAATCATTCCATAGCTTAAACTTCAGTGCCTCGAAAAAATTCGGAGAAGAAAAGCGCAGTTCCATTGATTTTCGAATCAGCAATTTGCTCAACGATGCCTGGGAATACAACTACCAAAGCTATGAGGCAACACCACAAACGTTTAGCCGCATGAGCCCTGGTAGAGCCTTCAGCATTGGCTTCAGTCATAAATTCTGATTACTTCTGAAAGATATCATAACGGCTTCGCGGCCTTTGGTCGCGAAGCCATTTAAAGTCTCGCAATAACAACGGCTCATCGCCTGCAAATCGGTTCGACTTAAACTCAGATTTGGGTTGACCTTCCATGCGCAGTGTGGAGAGTTCTCCCTCCGTGAAGCGAATGAGTATAGAAGAACATTCGCCTTGATTGGTGCCCATCGGCTGAGGCTTTCCCTTCTTATCATCGGTAGGATAATACACCAACTCACCGTTGCCATCCACCCACACCGATTCAAGCTCGCTATTCACAAACGACGCAGTTGCCGATTTTCCCTTGATTTGATTGAAGTGAATTTCCGGACCTTGAATGGTATCATTGGCCTCTGCATCCGAAACGATGAACGCATTGCTCATTATCCATGCCTTGTTCAGCGCTTGATTGCTCAATGCGAGTTTTAGTGTATCGCCCGTGACCTGGTTTTGGCCGCTCCATACGATGGGCCCACGATACATCCACAACAAACTATCGCTCTGCATGTACACCACTGAGTCGCACAAGCCCTGTAAGTCGCTTTTGAAAATTCGCACTCCGTGATACGCGTAAACAGTCTGCGCTCCCAAGGTGTCGGGCAAGGACTTGAGTGTATCAGCATGCATAAATAGCGTGTCGCCCTCCATTACCTCGAGCAACATAGCATGGCCCGTTACAAAACTGAGCTCGTTGCTTTCCAGGTGCTTGCCGTAATCACCCCAAATCTCAAACGTTTGTGTGGTGTCGCGAATTTGAACATTGCGAAACACTTCACCAAAACCCTTCTTACCATTGTAGTAAAGACTATCGCCTTTCAAGATGCTCGTTCGGTCGCGCACCCAGGCGTTCTTACCAAAACGCGATTCATCTTTTCGTGAGTCATAGAATCCATTTTCACAATAGATCGACACACTATCGCCATCTATTTTGGTAGGACCCAAGAAAGTTGTTACCTCGCTTGCACTGCGATACTGCATGGTGTCGGTTCGTACGGTATACGAAGGGTTTTTCAGCACCACATCGCGCTTGAAATTGAACACCTCTGTCTTGCCGTTATACGTTCCATTGCGGCTTGTGAGTGTGTTCTTGTTTGCGGAGGAAACAATCTTACCACCTGTTACATACCGAGCAACTTCTTCCTTTACGAGGTAAATCAAGTTGTTGCATGTAAGCGTCATGTCGCGATCGCGCAGCACCACGTTGCCGTTCAGAACCGCCGTATTTTGTGCCTTATCGAAATGCAAAAAATCAGAATTCACCGTGCTGCCTGAAGCTTCCAGAATGCGGATTTTACTGAATGCGTCGAAATCATCGTTGGCAAATAAGTAGGCACTATCGCAGAAAAAAGAAGTACCATCGAGCTCCAAATGAACGTTACCAAGCAGTCGCTGCGCATCAATCATGGCTTTGTCGTAGCGCAACTCATCGGTGTGAATCAGTTTTACCTTGCGTGAACTGCCCTGAGCAAATGACTGCTGCGTTAGCAACAGTAAAACGAAAAGACACGTGTAATACAATGATTGCATTTAGGGTGCTGTATTAAAACCACGTTTCAACGCGGATCAGGCTAAACTATTGCCGCCGTGCGTTCGATTGTTTGCTTGCGATCCGGGCCCACACTCACCACCGTGATGGGTGTTTCCAACTGCGCCTCGAGGTACGAGATATAATCCGATAGTTCAATCGGCAAATTGGCTTCGTCGCGCATCGAGGTTAAGTCCACTCCCCAACCCTTGAGATCTCTGTAAACAGGCTGAACCAGAGCAGGTGAAATATCAAAAGGTAAATCGGCAGAATCTCCTTGAGGAGTAGTGTAGTGTGTGCAAACGCGAATGGTATCGAACTGACTCAATACATCGGCCTTCATCATGATGAGTTGTGTAACGCCGTTAATCATGCATGCATAACGCATGGCCGGCAAATCAACCCATCCGCAACGTCTAGCCCTTCCGGTTGTAGAACCAAACTCATTTCCCACTTTGCGCATGGCTTCACCTGTTTCATCGTTCAGCTCTGTGGGGAATGGCCCACCGCCCACACGTGTTGTGTACGCTTTGAAAATTCCAATCACTTCACCGATGCGGTTGGGTGCAATGCCCAAGCCGGTGCAGGCACCTGCGGCCACAGTATTGGATGAAGTAACGAACGGATACGTTCCAAAATCTATATCGAGCATGGAACCCTGAGCACCTTCAGCCAGAATTCGCTTGCCTTCCTTCAATGCTTTGTTGATGTAGTGTTCGCTATCTACAATCGTCAATTCGCGAATAACCTGAACACCGCGCATGAAGTCATCCTCCATGGTTTTCAACTCATCAGCGTCTGCTGTGTAGTGTTCTTCAAAACCCTTCAACAAATGCAGATGCTTCAGCTTGAGTGCTTCATAACGCGCCTCAAAGTCGGCACTCAACAAATCGCCAACACGCAAACCGTTACGGCCGGTTTTGTCCATATAACTCGGTCCTATTCCCTTGAGAGTAGAACCTATTTTACCCTCACCCTTCGATGCTTCGCTTGCGCGATCGAGCAATCGGTGGGTTGGAACAATGACGTGTGCTTTTCTTGAAATGAGCAAGCGCTCGCGCACAGGAACCTGCTTCGCTACCAGCGCATCAATTTCTTTGGCAAAAACAACCGGATCTATCACGACCCCATTGCCCACCAAATTGGTGACATGCGAATGAAAAATACCCGATGGAATCGTATGAAGTACGTGCTTGGTGCCTTCAAACTCGAGCGTGTGACCCGCATTAGGTCCGCCCTGAAAGCGCGCAATAATATCATACCGTGGTGTGAGTACATCCACCAACTTTCCTTTGCCCTCGTCACCCCACTGAAGTCCGAGAAGAATATCTACTTTGTTGTTCACTGCTTAAAAAAAAAGACACGCGAAATTAGGGCGAAAATCACTACCCCTTTCTTCGACCATAGAAATTCAATGAGTGGTGATGAATTTCTATTCCGAAAATCTCCTCCAGCGTAGCCTTGATGCTTTGAATGCGCGGATCACAAAATTCCAACACCTCATTGCTGTCGGTCAAAATGATGTGATCGTGCTGCTGATTCTGAAATGCCCTCTCGTAGTGGGCCGTATTCTGTCCGAATTGATGCTTACGAACCAAGTTACAATCGATCAGTAATTCGATGGTATTGTAGAGTGTTGCCCGGGAAACGCGATACTTCTTGTTTTTCATTCGCGAGTAGAGCGTCTCCACATCAAAATGGCCCGCCACCTCATAAATCTCGGCAAGAATGGCATATCGCTCCGGTGTTTTGCGGTGCTTGTGCACTTCGAGGTATCGAGTGAAAATATCTTTTACACTTTCTTGAATGCGTTGTGCCATGGGGTGGCAAAAGTAAGGACGCACTGCCGTGAGTGCAAGGACCCACCTGACTAGCTGACAAACTCGGCGGCACCCTGCGCAAGGACGCACAGCTGCGCGTCCAGAGACCCACCCGACTAGCTGGCGGCCACCATGGTAGACTACTCAAACTCACTCTCAATGCGATCCACCGTAAGAACGCCCTCCACAGCTTTCAGCCTTTCGGTAAGCGAACTCAAGTGTTTCGTATCGTGCACCAATACAATTACTTTACCCTGAAAAATACCGTGGTTTGCTTCAAAGGAAATGGCACGCATGTTCACGTTCATGTCGGTTGAAATAATGTTGGTGATGTTTTGTACAATACCCACATCATCAATCCCCGAAAACTTCAAGCCTACCTCAAATTGCACCGTCTCGGCATTGCGCCAGCGTGCCTTCATGACACGATAGGCATACTTGCTCAGTAGCTCCTGTGCATTCGGACAATTCGTGCGGTGAATCTTAATGCCCTCGTTGACAGTTATAAAACCAAACACTTCATCGCCCGGAATAGGATTGCAGCAGACAGCAAGATTGTAATCGACTTTTTGCTGCTCATCACCAATCAGCAAGGCCTCACCCTTGCCCTGAGTGGTAATTACTTTACGGTCCGCACTGGTTTCGGGTACTCCCGATTTTTTATCGGCCACCTCCTCCTTTTCAAAGCGAATACGTGCGCCTTCAATAGTATATCCCTTGAGACGGGTGAGATCGATCGAGCCTTTAGCAATTCGTACGTATAAGTTGGTAGCGTTTATAGATTCGAAGTGCTTCACAAATTCATCGATGTTCTTGCTGAGAAATTCAATCTTCAACGAATTGAATTTGCGCTTGAGCATTTCCTTTCCTTCATCAGCAATTTGCTTCTTCTCCTCACGCAGTGCATCGCGAATTTTGTGACGCGCACTTGCCGTAACTACAATGTTGAGCCAATCTTCCTTCGGGTGTTGTTTTTTCGAAGTAAGAATTTCTACCTGATCGCCGCTTCGCAGTTTATGGCTCAACGGAACAAGCTTGTAGTTCACCTTGGCTCCTATGCATTGCGAGCCAATTTGTGAGTGTATATGAAAGGCAAAATCGAGTGCGGTTGCACCCACAGGCAGTGTCTTTAAATCACCATTGGGCGTGAACACATATATTTCTTCGGAAAAAAGCGACAACTTGAAATTGTCGATGAAGTCGATAGCGTTGTCCTCAGGGTTTTCAAGCACATCGCGCACTTGGCTCAACCAACGGTCCAACTTACTCTCCGGACTTTCCGCAGCGTCTTTGTACTTCCAATGCGCCGCAAATCCCTTCTCGGCAATTTCATCCATGCGCACAGAACGTATTTGTACTTCCACCCACTTACCCGTTGGCGACATCACGGTTGTGTGAAGCGATTCGTAGCCGCTGCTTTTCGGTATACTAATCCAGTCGCGCAGTCTCTCCGGACTTGGTTGGTAGAAATCCGTTACGATTGAATACACGCGCCAGCAATCGCTCTTCTCGGTCTCCGACTGTGTATCGAGAATGATGCGAATCGCAAACACATCATAGATTTCTTCAAACGGAACTCCCTTCTTCACAATCTTGTTCCAAATGGAATAGATACTCTTGGTTCTGCTCTTGATTTCATACTTCAGCCCGGCCTTATCGAGTGCGCGACGAATAGGCAGTGTAAACGCATTGATGAATCGCGTGCGCACAGCCTGCGTCTTCTGCAGCTTGCTTACGATATCCTCATAGGTCTCAGTATCCTTGTACTTCAGCGCCAAATCTTCCAATTCGGTTTTGATGTTGTACAATCCCAACCTGTGGGCAAGGGGCGCATACATGAAAAGTGTTTCGCTGGCAATCTTCAACTGCTTCTCACGCTTCATGTGATCGAGCGTGCGCATGTTATGCAGACGATCGGCCAGCTTCACCAAAATCACCCGCACATCATCGCTGAGGGTGAGCAGCATTTTGCGAAAATTCTCGGCCTGATCGCTAGCATTCTCGTAATTGCTTACCCCCGATATTTTAGTGAGCCCGTCGATAATGGTACGCTCACGCTTACCAAATAAGTTTTGAATATCATCGAGCGTTATCTCGGTGTCCTCTACCGTATCGTGCAGCAAAGCACACACAATACTCGTAGTGTCCAAGCCAATTTCTTCAGCTGCAATTTTCGCAACTGCAATAGGGTGGTAGATATACGGCTCACCGCTTTTGCGACGCATATCCTTGTGCGCCTCGGCACTTAACTCAAACGCTTTGCGTATACGCATGCGGTCAGCACGAGTCTTAGAGCGGTGACAAACACGGAGCAATGCGCGGTAGCGGCGCAGTATCTCTCTCTTCTCTTCTTCTAAATCAATATCGGCGGGAATCATTGATGGCAAAATACCTCATATCGAAAATCAATGAAAGGGTGTTTTTGCAATATTTTCATAACGACTCGTGGATAAGCTAAAAATCAAGCGAGACAGGTACTGTTTGGGTTAACCGCAGAGGCGCAGAGAACTCAAAGAATATCTACCAATAGAAACAAATAGGAGCTTGTGAATCCTTAAAGTGCTGAATTCTCTCTCAGCCATCTCTGCAACTCTGCGGTTAAATAAAACCTCAAAAACTTGCCGCGTTAGTAATCCTGAACCGGCTGCAGCATACCACGGGTTTGAATACCCACCATAATCCAGTTTTCCGCTGTGGTTTGTGTATTCACATTCTCCAATCGCAGGTTGTGACGCAGGTATACTTCCCATCGCGAAGTTGGCGCGAGTGCTCTGCTCACAGTCAAACCATGAAAAATGGTTCGATGTAGCTCTCCTTGCAACATTTCGTGCCCAAAGCTTCCTCCATACGGGTTGGCATACGAACGCGTAATGTTTCCTCCAAAATTGTCTACGATGCCATCACCATTAGCGTCGTAGTCGCGTCCAAAGGCAGCAACATTCAACTGCTCGGTCACATTCCACAGCTTCTTCGCGTATGACAGCCGTAAACAAGACTCCATGAAATTGGCACCCAGCGGATGTGCCATCGATTGATTGATGTGGGTCCATGCCTGAATGGAACTTCCGTGAGAATAAATAAATGGTCGA
Source organism: Flavobacteriales bacterium (assembly GCA_046303175.1). Taxonomy (GTDB): domain Bacteria; phylum Bacteroidota; class Bacteroidia; order Flavobacteriales_D; family Sanyastnellaceae; genus JAIBBG01. The sequence goes on along the minus strand of JBKCGW010000300.1, from coordinate 663 downwards.
GCGATGTTCATCTCGGCCCCTACAGCCAAGCCCTTCAGCGGTGTATTCCATCGCAATCCGAACTGACCCGCAATTTTATTTCCCCACCAATTGTTCCCGCGCTTGAAGAGCCTCAAGTTAAATTCATCCAACACGAATTGACCATACAGTTGAAGCGTTGGTGTGGCATTCCAGCGCAACGATGCCGCCAGCATTACATTGTCAGGTGAACCCAGACTATACTCTACAGGCCTGTAGAAAATAAGCGGATTCAAGTAGTACAAATCCAGTCCTCGTGTGCTAAGCGTGTCGCTATTTTGCCAAACAACCCATTCGTACAAAGAGGCTTGAAGCGTAGGTGTGATTTGATAGCTAAGCGAATGCATCGCGCTGTATTTGATGCGTGACTGATTGAGCGTTTGGCCCGCAGAAATATCGCGCATCCGCATCCACTGATTAACATTTCGAAACTTACCAAGGGTTGTGACAATCTTGAAATACGGAACCGGCGAAGGGTTATCGCTGAGGATCATAGACCTATATCCATCTCCCCAAAAGTGTTTTGACTTACCTAATTCAAAGACGAAGTGTTTTCCCGCTTTGTACTTCGCCCGACCGAAGGTGTAGTGAGTATGGTAGAGATGGTTTACTCGATCCTGAACCGCGTAACCCAATCCGGGTATA
>JBKCGW010000299.1:0-2102 GCA_046303175.1 Flavobacteriales bacterium | reverse complement strand
AGCTAAAGGGAAGCTGCGTGCTGAATTTATTTTATTATTCGATTATTGGGTAGAGGGTTTTCGGGCGGAGCCCCAGGAATTTTTTTTTGGAAGGTGGCTGACAAATGGTGCGAATGGGCTTCGGAATCGGGCGAAAAAAATAGTTAATCCACTGATGGTGGTTGCAGCAGGTTCTTTCTTAACAAAGGTAGGAGATCATCCATTTGGCTGAAGGCAAAACAGCGTTTTCCATGATTTGTATGCTAATCTCTATGGCTAACTCGCTCTTGAGAATGGCCGAGAGCATGGCAACTCCTTGCTCGGTGAGAGCATAGGGCATCACACTGCTGTGTTTAAGGGGGGATAACCGGTCACATTCTGTGACCAGTTGGGTCATCTCTCGAGGTGTAAGTTGAAATTTGAACTCGGAAGGAAATCGCGCATTGTTGCGTTTCACTGCTTGGTTCAATGCTTTTGTGGTTACTTGATATAGTTCAGCCAGATCACGATCCAACATGATTTGAGTATCACGCAAGGAAAAGATACGGTTGGCTGCGGCGATCGATGACACATTTTTCATCCTACGAATCTTGTGCAGTTCAACGGAATAAAAAACACATAAATTATTCCGTTTATGCCACTTCTAGTGCCGCTGGCTTGATAGCAATCTTGACGATTTTCTATTCCCCACGATTTTAACCGCAGGCCTTGGCACGCTTGCCCTCCACGAAAAGCAGCGCCTTGACTGTACCCAGTCCCCAGTCTCCAGTCCCCATCAGAACACCGCCTTCGCTATTGCCTTCGTACTCTTCGCCTTACCCATAGTATAATAATGAAGCACTGGCACTCCGGCCTGCATGAGTTCTTTCGATTGTTGGATGCACCATTCGACGCCGATTCCACGAACTTCTTCTTCCGACTTAGCTTTCTCAACCATCTGCACGAGTTCATCGGGCATATTGATGTGGAAATGATGCGGGATGATGCTGAGTTGTGAGCGACTGGCCAATGGTTTCAATCCGGGTATGATGGGTACGTTGATGCCCATCGCTTTGCAGTCGTCCACAAATTTGAAGAACGCCTGGTTGTCGTAGAACATTTGTGTTACGATGTACTCAGCGCCTGCGTCCACTTTGGCTTTCAAAAAACGCAAGTCGGAATTCATGTTGGGCGCTTCGAAGTGTTTTTCGGGATATCCCGCAACACCGATGCAGAAGTTCGTTTTCTGCACATCTTTCAAATCGGCATCGATGTATTTACCGCTGTTCATGTCTACGACTTGATTTACCAAGTCAACTGCATATGCATGACCATCGGGCTCGGGCTTGAAGCGGCCTTCGCTTTTGATAGGATCACCTCGCAACACGAGCACGTTGTCGAGACCAACGAAGTTCAAATCGATGAGTGCATCTTCGGTGTCTTGCTTGCTAAAACCTCCGCAGATGATGTGCGGTACGGTATCGACCTTGTAGCGGTTGCTGATGGCCGCGCAAATGCCTACTGTACCCGGACGCTTGCGCACAACGCGTTTCTCAAGCAATCCATTTCCTGCGTCTTTGAAAACGTATTCTTCGCGGTGATAGGTTACATCCACAAACGCAGGCGAGAAGTCCATCAGCTCGTCCATTGTTTCGAACAGCGAGTTGATGTTTTGTCCTTTTAGCGGGGGAAGAATTTCAATCGAGAAGAGCGTCGATTTTGCTTTGGCAATATGTTCGGTAACTTTCATGTGCGTAGATTATAGGATAACAGGACTCAACCATTTTTCAGCCATCTCGGTGCTGATGCCTTTGCGGCGGGCGTAGTCGTTTACTTGTTCGTGATTGATTTTATTTAGCCCGAAATATTTTGCATCGGGGTGTGCGAAGTAGTAGCCACTTACCGATGCTGCAGGGTGCATGGCCATCGATTCGGTGAGGGTAATGCCTGTCGTTTCTTCGACGTTCATGAGATCCCAGATGGTTTGTTTTTCCAAATGATCGGGACAAGCAGGATAGCCCGGTGCCGGGCGAATGCCGCGATAGGCTTCGTCGATGAGCTGCTCGTTGGAGAGATGTTCTTGTGCATCATATCCCCACAATTCTTTGCGCACTTTCGCGTGCATATACTCTGCAAGTGCCTCA
>JBKCGW010000298.1:0-3787 GCA_046303175.1 Flavobacteriales bacterium | reverse complement strand
ACTGCCGGTGTCTTATCTCGAGTGGTTCGAACGAGAAGGATTCCCTCCGGGAAAACTGGGCATGCTTCTCTCCACCATGCACGTCATCAAAACCAACGGCCTCGAACACCTCCTACCTAAAACCTAATACCTGTTACCTTTCACCTATCACCTGTTACCTCTCACCTGCCTTCACATCCTCTCAGGAACTACCTTGACCCCAGTCTTCAGTCCTCAGTACCCAGTCCCCAGTCCCCATCAAAGCTTCCCGTCCCTCATCACCAACGCCCTATCCGCCAGCGCCGCCAGCTCGTCGTTGTGTGTGACGATTACAAATGTTTGGTTGTATTTCTCGCGCAGCGTGAAGAAGAGCTGATGCAGTTCGCGCGCGTTTTTAGAATCGAGATTCCCCGAAGGCTCATCGGCTAGAATAACATCCGGGTTGTTCATGAGCGCTCGTGCAACCGCCACACGTTGTTGTTCGCCACCGCTGAGCTGATTTGGTTTGTGGTGCATACGCTCGCCGAGACCCAAGAACTGCAAGAGTTCGCCGGCGCGTTGTTCGGCTGCTTTCACCTCGGTCTTGGCGATGAAGGCCGGGATGCATACGTTCTCGATGGCCGTAAACTCCGGCAGCAGGTTGTGAAACTGAAAGATGAAACCCACGTGCTTGTTGCGAAACAGAGCCAGCTGACGAGAATTCATCGATGTGATGACCTGCTCCTCGAACTTCACCTGTCCGCTATCGGGCCTATCGAGCGTGCCTAGTATATGCAGCAGTGTGCTCTTACCCGCACCCGAAGCACCCACAATCGACACCACCTCCCCTTTTCGGATGCTGACATCCACGCCTTTCAGCACTTGCAAAGAGCCGTATGATTTGGTAATGCCGGTAGCTTCAATCATGGTGCGAATATACAAAACTGGGGACTGGGGACTGAGGACTGGGTATTGGAGAATGGAGAATGAAGAATGGAGAACCATCGCCTCTTCATTCTGCAATCTCCATTCTCCATTCTCCCATTTACCTTCGAATTAACACAGACACATTCCCTACTCACCACTCGCCATTCGCCCCTCGCCCCTCGCCCCTAAAAAAAAGACCGGTGTTGACTACTCAACACCGGCCCTTTTAATCCGTAATCCGTAATTCGTAATCCGTAATTCTACCTCGCAATCTCCATGCGCGTCACCACACTCTCTCCTCCGCCCATTGCGCGCACGAAGTAGATGCCGCCGGCCAGGCTGGTTACATCGTATTCCGCAATCCAGGCGCCTTCGTACACTACACGTCCCATGGTATCATAAATTACCAAATGCTCAGGAGATACATCGCCGTGAGCGAAATGTACCTTTTCAGATGCCGGATTAGGCCAAAGCTCGATGCGCAGTTCTTGCACTTCCAATGAAGCAGAACGGTTGCAGTTGAGCGGACTCACCGAGCGTATGAAACGCTTGGAGTTACCACATACGTTGGACGCAAACACACGAATCTGACCGTTGCTCTGACTGGTAAACACCTGTATGGTGGCTGTTCCCTGACCACTGGTAATCGACCAGCCATTGGGCAATTCCCAGAAGTATGACATACCTGCAATTGGATTGAGTACAGAAATCGTATGCGGTGAGTTTCTGCAAACTACCGGAGGCAACACAATACCTTGAGGAATTGCCGGCGGTGTGCTAACGCTCACTGTGGTCGACACACATGACGACGTTCCGCAGTTGCCACCTTCAGCGCGCACAAAATAGGTTGTTGTGGTAGAAGGCGTGACGGTGATAGAGGCTCCGGTGCCAACCCATGTGCCTCCGCAGCTGCCGCTATACCACTTCCATGAAGCACCTGCCGTGATGGTGCCCTGCACACTCAACGTTGCCGATGTACCCGAGCAGAGGTTGGTAGAAGTAGCGGTTATACTTTGCGGACCGCACGGTGCTGTAGACTGCACCGACACCGAAGCACAGGCAGTCGTATTGCACGCGCCTTCAGCACGAACGTAATACGTATCACTTGTGTTAACCGTAAGTGTAATGCTTGCGCCTGTGCCTACAGAAGTTCCGCCGCATGCGCTACGATACCATACCCACTGAGCGCCGGTTCCAAGACTTCCACCCTGGACCGATAAGATTACAGAAGATCCAGCTGTAACCGAAGCAGAGGATGCACTTGCACCGGTAGGCGCAACGCTCGACTGTTGGATAGTCAACACCAAAGTGGCAATGCTGTCGCAACCCAATGCATTGGTAGTGGCATAGTCGTACGAACCAGAGTTAGTATAGACAGCACCATTCCACTCATAACTATCGCAAGCCGTTACCGAAGTAACCGAAGTTGCGACTTCCACGGGCAATCCAACGCATATACAGTTTTCATTGATGATATCATTCACCGTGCACGGATTGTTATCGTCGCACGTACTACCCGCCTCCGGACCTTCGCAGAAATCGTTGGCGTCGCATGTTCCGTCGCCATCACCATCAGCGAATGTTCCTGCGCACGTGCAGTCGCTTTGGATAAGATCGTTCACTGTGCATGGGTCGTTGTCGTCACAAGCAGTGCCTGCCTCAGGACCTTCGCAGAAATCGTTTGCATCGCAGGTACCATCGCCATCCGCATCAGCGAATGTTCCCGCGCATGAGCAATCGCTTTGGATTAGATCGTTTACTGTGCATGGGTCGTTATCATCACACGCAGTGCCTGCTTCCGGACCTGCGCAGAGGTCGTTCGCATCGCATGTACCGTCGCCATCACCATCAGCGAATGTTCCTGCACATGCGCAGTCGCTTTGGATAAGATCATTCACTGTGCATGGGTCGTTATCATCACACGCAGTGCCTGCCTCAGGACCTTCGCAGAGATCGTTCGCATCGCATGTTCCGTCGCCATCACCATCAGCGAAGGTTCCTGAACATGTGCAATCGCTTTGGATAAGATCGTTCACTGTGCATGGGTCGTTATCGTCACAAGCAGTGCCTGCTTCCGGACCTGCGCAGAGGTCGTTCGCATCGCAGGTGCCGTCGCCATCCGCGTCAGCAAATGTTCCTAGGCAGAAGCAATCAGCGATAATTACATCGTTGATGGTGCATGGATCGAAATCATCGCAAGGCGTTCCCGGCTCCTGTGAACCTTGACAAAGATCCTGTGCGTCGCAGGTACCGTCTTCATCGCTATCGGCAAAGAAGCCTGCGCACGAGCAATCAGGCTGAATAACGTCTTCAATGGTGCACGGATCTCCATCATCGCATGAAGCGAATGGATAGTTCAGTGCATCACCATCGTTGCAATCGGAATTATCGAGTGTATATCCCGCAGGAATGTCACCGCATGTCGTAAGTGGCATTTCGAAGTTTCCGAATCCATCGCCATCGGCATCGGCGTAATAGGTTTCGTTAGGAAGAACTTCGATGGTCACATCGCTCGTGCAGGTCTGGCTGCCTTGAGTAACGATTACGCTGTAAGTAGTTGTTTCGGTTGGCGAAACGATGATGGATGGGGTGGCTTCGCCAGTGGACCAGGTTGTTTGAATAATATCAGAATTAAACAATTGACTTACCTCTGCTGAAGTAATAGCGCGATTCCAAATTGAAACATCATCTATTAAACCTAAGAAATAGCTCCCATTAGCATACTCACTGCCTAAAAACAAATCTTCGAGCGTGGAAGCTAAATTCTGAACACCTACGCTTGACCCGAGCAATTGGCCATTTTGATAAAGATATAAAGTTGTTCCATTGTATACACCGACAAGATGCACCCACTGATTTATAGGCATTGGGTTAGAATCTTCATAATCAAGTCCACCAGAAC
>JBKCGW010000297.1:0-1220 GCA_046303175.1 Flavobacteriales bacterium | reverse complement strand
TTTTTCGACCAATTTGAAAATAACACTTGACTTATACCATAGAAATCTCTGCGGTTAAAAGCAAAAAATAAACCGGTCCCTTTCGAGCCCGGCTTATTTGTTTAGGAAATCATGATAGTTGAAGTTGCCCCTAGGGTGTTGCAGCACCGGTAGGGCTTCAATTTTCTTTGGAGTTGTGCTCCGATTTAAAGACGTGGTGGAGGGTTATAGGTTGCTCCCTGTTTAATGTTTTTTTTCACCGCAAAGGCGCAGAGAACGCAGAGAAGAAATCTTTACATTCCGGGTAACTCTGCGGTTAATGAATTATCCCTCCAATTGACGTTTCTATCGGCTACTCAATTTTCTTACGTTCGTTTTCACTTTGGCGAGATCTTTTTGCATGGTGGCTACCGTTGCCTGTAATTCGATGAAGTCTTGGATTGGAGTATAAACGGCGTTTGGCTCTTTAGCCGTGGAGTTAGGCTCTGTGAAGAAATCACCCGGATGAATATGAAAGACTGCGGCAATTGCAAAGAGGTGATTCACAGAAATGGTTATTTCACCCCGTTCGATTTTGCCATAGTTGGCAGTACTCATGCCTAGTTCTTCGGCTACGTTTTCTTGACTTAGGCCGCTAAGAGCACGGAATTTTCTGATGCGTTCTCCAATGAGTTTGTCCACGAGTCAAAAGTGATACGAGGATGCTCGGATGGGTATCGATTAAAGATGTCATTTTTGCTCTTAATACGAGTAAATTATGTATTAAAAGTGTTTATTGGCTATTTTTGACGCGATAACATAAATCCAGACAACCCAAAAAAGCAATGCAATGAAAAAGTCGCTACTTGTATTAACCATTCTATACCTAAGTGTATCGCATTTACTAGCTCAGGTGCCGTCTTATGTTCCGACGGACGGACTCGTGGGTTGGTGGCCGTTCAATGGCAACGCGAATGATGAGAGCGGGAATGGGAATGATGGGGTTGTGAATGGCGCGACGCTGACGGAGGATCGCTGCGGAAATTCAGCCTATGCATATGATTTCAATACCCTGTCTTCTTTTATAGAGACTCCTCTTGTCGGCCCAACCGGACAAAATCCTCGATCTATTGCATTTTGGTTTCAGACCGATTCTATGAATAACTCCTTTGACAAGCGAGTTATGTTTGATTATGGAGGCAATGCTGAGTTCACAGGTTTTAGTATCAGTATTTGGAATCAACCGAACACGGGAATAGCGC
>JBKCGW010000296.1:0-2517 GCA_046303175.1 Flavobacteriales bacterium | reverse complement strand
ATGTTCCTATAGGAGCTGGATTGGGAGGCGGTTCGAGCGACGGAGCCCACATGTTGAAACTGCTGAATACACTCTTTAATCTTGAGCTTTCTACAGAACAATTGCAGGCCTATGCTGCGCAACTCGGAAGCGATTGCCCGTTTTTCATTGAAAACAAACCTGCATATGTGCATGGGAGAGGCGAATTGCTTGAACCCATTAATCTGGCACTTTCAGGGCAGCACGTGGTGATTATTCATCCCGGCATACATGTAAGCACGGCAGAAGCCTATCGAGGAATTATGCCACGACGCTCACCATTCGATTTACGTCAAATAGAGCGTTTGCCGCAAGAGGTATGGCAGCAAACTGTGACCAACGATTTTGAAGAAACCGTTTGCAAGAATCATCCGGCGATTGAAGTGCTCATTCAAACCTTGTTGCAAGAAGGTGCGTGGTATGCGCGCATGAGTGGCAGTGGTTCTGCCGTATTTGGATTTTTTGAAAAGCCGATTGAATTAAAATCAATCGATCCGTCCTACTTCGTTCACTGGGGTCAGGTGCTTTGATTACCCGTTAATTCACGTTTACTTGTTTCGCTAATACACCCCGATTGGTAAATACCTGAATGGTATACACCCCTGTTTGCAATGAACGGAGGTCCGTCGTAAATGCGCCCGAAAAGCGAGTGTCGATATGCAGCACGATTTCACCTAGTGCATTCAAAACGATGATTTCATTGCACGTGTATCCATCCGCAATTTCTATGGTTAGGAGGTCTCGTGTAGGATTGGGATAGAGATTGAAATCCAGTTCGTGCAACATAGGCACCGAATTCGGTGATACTTGAAGTGTTTGTGTTGTTGTATCGCTGAGCTCGCATCGTTGTGCTATAAGGCTAATTTCATAATCGCCGGGCTCACTGACGGTAATGGAGGTTGTAGATTCCGTTAGCTCCACCCAATTGGTGCCGTCGATAGAGTAGAAGAAGTTATCTGCGTATTGGCTCGTATTAGTGAGCGTGAATTCAGAGGAATTGACAGGTGAGAGGGTGAAGTCAGCTGTCGGATTCCAATTGCCCACGTACCAATCGGAGGCTTGCAGAAAAACCAAATCATGCACGACTTGTCGGATAGTTGCTTCTTGAGCGTTGTCTACTGTATAGTCAAACAACGCATCGAGGGGCGATTTTTGAAAGAACGTAGTATAGAAACAGATTGCAGCAACGTAGGATCCAGTGGTTGAAGGATGGCTTCCATCGGAAGAGAAAAGTTCCATATCGGGATGATTTTCTCGGAGGTGGCGCCATACTGCGCCTACCGGAGAAACAACCCCTTGGTTCATTTCAGCCATCATCATATAACGTTCATAGAGCAAATCGTCCATGCCTTCATAGGTGCACACGGGAGGCCAGTTGGCGCAGTTTTGCTGATCTCCGTTTTCGCGCCCCCATGTCATGAAAAAAACGGTTTCCGCGCATGGGCTATGTGCTAGAATTGAATCATTGAGTTGGGTTGCGAAAGGAAAAGTTTCTACTTCCACTTGCGGCAGAGGAAACGCCGGCATTTGGCTTTGTTGTTGAAGCACTACAAAGTCCCAGTTGCCTTCCTGAATAAACCCTATTGACGTTGTATTTCCTAGGTGGCCTTCAAAGGTGTATCCACCGGGGGTGTTGGATTCAACTACCAATGTGTCGCCTGCGGAAAATGCAATGTCTGCCGTGAGTTGAGGCAAGTCGTTGTAATAGGTATATGAATTACCGAGGAATAATGCTCGTTTCGTTAGCTGGGCATGTGATTCGTTGGTAAAACAAATTCCTATTCCAACAGCAAAAATGATCACCGTATTTTTTATTCTCCCGATAAATTGATGCGTTGATTCCATTGTTGATCCGCTTGAGTGATTTGTAGAATGTAGATTCCGCTCGATAGTTGATTGCATGCTATGTGCGCAAATGAAGTTTGTGAGAACTGCTGTTCCAAAACGATTGCACCGCTCATGTCGATTAACTTCAAAATGGATTTTTCTGAAGAAGGCAATTGCACAAAGAAACTTCCGGATGCAGGGTTGGGATATACGGAAAGATTGTGTGTTAATTGAGAGTCATTCACGAAGGTGGTATCGCACGGAATAAAAACGGTTCCCGGTGAACCAAGAAGGCAACCGGCGAACCATGCTGCACTGCTATTGATATCGCTTGCCTCAGTATTCCACTCCAGTGTGTAACCGCTTTCATTGGCAGAAGTTGGCCATGGAGATTCCGTCTGATAGTACAAGGAGAAGTTCAATTTGTCTGTGTCGTCATACAATCGAATGAGCTCTCCCGAGGAACTCAATCCGAAAGGCATATCACCGAAGCGATTTGAAATGCCTGAGTTGATTGCATCAAAGAGACTAGTTGATGTGCAAACGACCATCGACTCTCCAGCATTGAGTGTAGCACCTTGCGGTAATGTGAAATAGCTGTTCCAATCATCGTCGCGCACTTTCCATCCCGACAAATCGCGCGTTGAATTTCCTACGTTTCGAATTTCAAAC
>JBKCGW010000295.1:0-11582 GCA_046303175.1 Flavobacteriales bacterium | reverse complement strand
CATCTCCTTCAGGTCATCCACAATGAGTGTGGTGTTCTCGCCCTTGATGTTGCGGTTGTATTCGAGCATTTGTTTCTCGCCAACAAGAACTTCTTTCAGAGCAATCATTTCTTTTTGCTTGAAAAGAGCTTCGTCGAGACTATCCTGAAGAGCCCGTTGACGTGGTGTTTGCTGAGTTGTGCTCAGGTAGTTTATTTGGTGGCGAACGCCTAAGATGGTGTAAGCTTCATTCCCTTCAATGCGAATGGAGTTTGCATCGAGGTGCGCCGGAAGGCCGGCAATGCGCACTTGGTTTTCGCCCTCCCGCACGCTTACAGAGCCTGTTTCACTCACTTGAGCGCCCGACATAAAAACGGTCACATCGGTGATCTTGGTTTCGATGGTTTTGATATCGGACTGTGCATTTGCGACGCCCGAAATAAGCAATGCTAAAGCGAAAGAGAAGTACTTAAACATACCAGGTGGTTTTGCGGTAAAGGTAGCAAGCATTTGCCTGGCAGACTCTTCACTAATTCTAACCTTTCAACGATGGGAGGTGTGAAATTCAATGAAATAGTCCGACTGATGTAACTCATATTCATAACTGACGATGCCCATGGAAATAAAGAAATGAATCGATGAAGATTTGCCTTGTGCAACGGAAGTCTAACCAAAAAACAAAATACACTATGTCACTCATTAAATCAAAGCCGGCGTTTACAGCCCCAGGCATTTTCACAGATTTTTTTAACGATGGATTTTTCGATAACGAATTGATGAACCTCCCACTTACCCGTTGGGTTCCCAATGCGAATGTTCGCGAAACATCCGATGAATATATTATTGAATTGGCCGCTCCAGGCATGGAGAAGGACGAATTCAAGGTGGAGGCTCAGGAAGATTTGATTACCATCGAAGGTAATCATGAAGAAGAAGTGGAGGAACGTGATGAGGCCTATCACAGAAAGGAATTCAAAACAACGTCATTCAAGCGTTCGTTTCGCCTGCCACAATCGGTGATTACCGATAAAGTGGATGCCAAATACGCGCATGGCATTTTAAAGCTTACGCTCCCCAAACGTGAGGAGGCTAAGTCGATCGGCAAAAAGCTGATCAAGATTTCATAGATCGTGGTGATTAGGATAAGGCCGTCTTTCAATGCAGGCGGCCTTTTCTTTTCTCTCTCGATGCGTAATTTATTATATATAATTACTTGTTCAGAGCTCCGTTATTTGGACTAACTTCGACCAACTTATGGGGCTATTTAAAGGATCAGATATCAGTTTTGAAACCATCTTCAACCACGTGAATGAAGGAGTGTTAATTGTAGATAGTTCGGGCAAAATTCTATTGTCGAATCCCAAGTTGGTTGAAATGTTTGGATACGATGATGGCGATTTGAACGGTGTTATTGTCGAGACTTTGATTCCTTCCGTTTTGTCCGGCCGGCACGAACGTTACAGGGAAGAGTATATGAAGAATCCGGTGCGTCGTCCGATGGGAAAAAACATGACGCTGCACGGCAAGCATAAAAGTGGTAAGGAATTCCCAATTGAAATTAGTTTAAGCTACTACAGAACAGAAGAATCCATTTTTGTTATCGCTTTCGTAATTGACATATCAGACCGCTTTGATCAGCAGGCGCGAATTCAACGGATGAACAGTGAATTAAAATCACTCAACGAGTCGTTAGAAAAAAAGGTGGCTGAAAGAACCCTGGTGTTAAAGGAGGCATTGCATGAACTGGAGGTTTCTCGTGATGATCTTACCCAGGCGCTTGAAAATGAAAAGGGATTGAATGAATTGAAATCGCGTTTTATTTCAACCGCATCGCACGAGTTCAGAACTCCCTTGAGTACCATACTTAGCAGTGTTTCGTTAATTCAGAAATACACTACCGAAGAAGATCAAGAGAAACGTGAGAAGCACATTTTGAAAATAAAAAACGCAGTAAGCGGACTGACGGAGATACTCAATGACTTCCTGTCGTTGGGCAAGTTGGAAGAGGGCAAGATGGCCGCGAAACCGGCACCGCATGACATATACTTTTTGATTAAGGAGGTGGTTTCCGATATTAACTCAATTGTGCGCAGCGGGCAAACCATTACTTACAGCACGGGTTCATTTACGATGATGATTGATCGACAGTTATTAAGGAACGTGATGTTCAACTTGTTGAGCAATGCCATCAAGTTTTCGTCGGAGGGAGCTGTTATTGATGTGAACATAGAGGTGAAGGAAAGTGAGGTGATTATTGCAGTGAAGGATCAGGGCATTGGGATTTCGGATGCCGATTTGAAGAATTTGTTCGGGCGTTTTTTCCGTGGTGCAAACGCAGTTGCGATACCCGGAACCGGACTCGGTCTCAATATTGTGACCAAATACCTTGAGTTAATGCAAGGAACCATAACATGCAAAAGCGAGCTCAATGTGGGCTCTACTTTCTATATTAATTTACCCAAATCCAATTAGAACTATGAAAAAGATCCTATTAATAGAAGACAACCCGGAGGTGCGCGAAAACACATCCGAAATCCTGGAGCTCGCAGGATACCAGGTTATGAGCGCTGAAAATGGAAAATTGGGTGTAGAGCTTGCAGTAAGCAAGAAGCCGGATTTAGTTATCTGTGATATCATGATGCCAGTGCTTGATGGATACGGCACATTGCATATGCTCAATAAAAATCCGGAAACAGCTGCGTTGCCTTTTATTTTTCTTACAGCCAAGGCTGAAAGAACCGATTTGAGAAAGGGAATGGAGATGGGTGCCGACGATTATATTACAAAACCATTTGATGATATTGAATTGCTTAATGCAGTGGAAAGTCGCCTCAGAAAGGTAGAGGCCATTCGCCGAGATATCCAGCCTACGCGCGATGGGGTTACAGAGCTTTTGAGTAACATCCAGGGGATAGAGGATATCACTAAAATTTCGAGTCGCCAACAAATAAAGCATCTCAAGAAGCGTGATGTGATTTTTACCGAAGGCGATACGCCACAAGGGTTGTACTTGCTGAATTCAGGTAAGATCAAGTTGTATAAGAGTCATGAGTTGGGTAAGGACTTCATCATTAAAATGCTCCAGCCAGGCGAGTTCTTTGGCTACATGGCATTACTCGAAGATGAATTCCACGCTCTGAGTGCCGAGGCTATCGAGGAATCTGAAATTACCATTTTCCCGATTGAGGATTTCTACAAGCTGCTTACGCACCCGCAGGTAACTCAGCAATTTGTGCGCATGCTCACCGGTAATTTGCAGAGCGAGCACGATAAGTTGATTGCTCTTGCATACAGCAGCGTTCGCAAACGCACAGCAGAAGCGCTGCTAGAGTTGCGCGCGCGTTATCACAACTTGAAAAGTGACAAGCCATTTACCATTGCAATTGCACGCGAAGATTTGGCGAATATGGTGGGTACTGCAACAGAGTCACTTATTCGAACACTTAGTGATTTCAAAGCAGAGAATCACATTGAAATTTCAGGTTCCAGTATAACGGTTGTGAATCCTCAAGCGCTTGAAAAAATGCGAAACTGAGGAAGGCTGATTTGCTGATAATAATCAAAGCACATCTTGAGCGCGGTCAAATTGGCCGCGCTTTTTTGTTTACACCTTGCGTGAAAATTCAATACACCATGAAGACAATTATTGCGGCTACCGATTTTACCCCCACCTCTTGGAATGCGCTGCGCTTTGCGGCCGAAATGGCCATCGATTTCCAGACAGATTTATTAATAGTGCATGCCACCCATATTCCGGTAGTCAGCGATGTGTATTTCGATTTGCGAATGACCATGGATGACTGGAAGGCTGAGGATCAGCTGGAGATGGATAAGCTGTTGGCACATATGAAATCGAAATTCGGTGATAAGTTGAATGTTCGTTCCAAGCTTAAAATTGGCTTTGGTCCTGATGTGATTCGTGACATAGTGTCAAAGGGAAACATAGGGGCAGTTGTAATGGGAATCGCTCATACGGAGCGCTTCAATGAACTGGTCTTCGGGTCAACTTCAACCGATTTGGCCGGTACGGTGTCATGTCCGGTAATCATTGTTCCTGAAAAGGCCCGTTACAAGGTTTGGAGAACGGTTGCGTTTGCATTCGATCAGAAGCACATTCCGATGGGAAAGGGACTCAAGACTTTAAAAGATGTTATTGGTTTGCACGATTCCAATTTGCATTTCGTTAACGTGATGGATACTCCCTTCATTGAGGGCGAGGACGACTCGTTGAAACCGCTCTACAAGGAATTCAATGGGGTCACATTAAAAACGCATTTTCTGCCTTATGTGCCCAATAATGTGGAGGAATCTATTCTCGAATGGGTGCGCAGACATAAAGCTTCCATGTTGGTTATGGTTGCTCGTAAGCACAATGTGCTTTGGCGTATGTTCAATGAACGCATGACCAAGAAGGTTGCTTTTGCATCGAAAGTACCATTGCTTGTTCTTGCTGATAACCGATAAAACAACTAACCTACATAATCACTGAATCATGAAAATGCTCATACACTCGAACGATACGTTAGAAATTCTTCAACGGACGTTCAATTCTGCCTTCCCTTATTTGAAACTGGAGTTTTTTACTCGTCCACACGACAAGGGACGCCCCACTGAGAAGCAGTATTTAATCAATACCAAACGCACGGTGGATTCATGCAATCCTCAACTCACGGAAACCACAGTTTCTATTCCAACGGCCATGACTGTTCAGGAGTTGGAGGAAGTATTTCAACAAGAGTTGGGATTGTACATCCAAGTCTTTCGTAAATCGGGCAACGTATGGCTCGAAACCACAGCAACCGATAGCTGGACATTGCACAAGCAAAACGAGGAGGGACAGGAATTGAGTCGAAATGAACGAGACAACAGTGATGAAATTCCGGATTATCATGAGCAACCATAGTATTCGGGTGAATCCTTTACTTTTGTAGTGAAAGAGATATTGATTGTCTCTTGCATATCACTATGATGTTCAGCAAACTGATTTCTTCTTTTTCTGCAGTGCTTGTTATGGTTGCAGTTTCCACCATCGCCATAGCTCAGCCTGTAAATGACATTTGCAGCTCAGCAATTGACCTTCAACCGTTACTACCTGCAGGTCAGGAACCTGTCTTGTTGGGCCCTTATTCCAATGAATTTGCAACGGGAAATGACCTTGATATTGCAACGGTTACCGGTTGTTGGTTCGATGACTTGACGGGCCTCGCCGATGGAAGCTCACCGCAAATTGATGCTACTGTTTGGTTTCGATTTGAAGGATACGATGGAGAACTCATGTTGTATGTGCAACCGTGCGATTCTAATCTGAATTTTTTAACGGAGGATACCCAAATGGTACTTTACACCGGTGAATGCGATAGTCTTGAATTGGTGGCGTGCAACGAGGATGTAAACAGTGCCATGCAAAATTATTGGTCGGGTGTTACGACTCCCGTTGAAGCTGGTATGACCTACTATCTGGCCGTTGATGGATTTAATTATGGCGGCTTTGGGAGTCCCGAATTGCCGCTCACCACGGGTGAATTTTGTTTACAGTTCTCGCAGCCTGTACTTTCATTAGAGGAGAAATTGTCATCGAATGTTGTTCTCTTTCCGAATCCAACTCACGATCGTGTTCAACTGCAATCAGCCGAATACATCGACGAGGTGACTGTGTGGAATGCACAAGGTGAGCATGTTGCAGATATGCGTACGGCCCAATCAACACAACTGGATGTCTACCTTCCCGAGGCATGCGGTGTTTATGTGCTTTCGGTGCGATCAGGCAATCGTGTGACCTATCATCGTATTGTGAAGTACTAACGGTCTTTCACCGACCAGCGGTATATCAAATAGATATAATAAAGGAGTAGTACACTCATCCCTGCTATGAAAATCCAAATGGCGTAGGGCTTCGTACAATCTTCACAATACATTTCTCCTATCATCCATAGGGAATTCGCTGATATCCAAAAAAGGACCGCGAGGTTGTGCACAAACGATGTAACATGTTCGCGAGAGCGATATAGAATGATGAGTGCGATGGTTACCGTTGGCAAAATCATGAGGGTGCCAATTGTTTTCGACATCAAACACCAACTCATGTCTTTGATGAGCCAAAACAAGATGTGCAGGTTGTCGAATCGACTGAGGCGTTCGTTACTCATTCTTCAATATTACTCTTTTGAACGAAAACGCGCAATGTTTTGATCAAATTCCAGTGTTACCAAATCCCAGCGCATGAAGCGGGCAAGCAGCGTCGTAACGATTGGACGTGGTATACGACTCACTTTCGATAATTGACTGACCGTATATCCTTCTTTGTGTGATAATGCTTCGAACAGTCGTTTCTCTTTTTCGGTATGAAAGTAACGCTCTGTCATTGGTGTATGTTCGCTTTTCCAGAACTGCATGAGTACACCGGGCGCCGGAAAATTCTGATCATGCTTGCGCAGATACGCTTTCCATTCTCCGGTCTCATCCACTGCTTGATGCGGCCTGTAGCGTGAGGAGGGAATGATCACTTCTAGAACATACCGATCTCCTGCCTTCCAGCCCTGGGTGCTATATTCAATGGGGGGCTTTGAATACATCGTGGCAGCTGCCTGTATCATGTGCTCTTCCTCTTGCAATCGCGCGCCTGCAATGGATCCATTGTCCTTTACACCAATCAGCAATGTTCCACCGTCTGTATTGGCAAATGCACACAGGGTAATGGCAATCTTGCGCGCATCGTTCACGGCATATTTGAAATCGAGCGTTTGATGCTCGCCTTCTGCGATGCGTTGCTGCAGATATTTCGGTATTGCAATACTTTCTTTAGCCATCTTCCACAAAACAAAAAGCCGCCCGTAAAGTTGTGGCGGCTTTTTGAAATATCTGTGGTTGATGCTATCTAATTTCTGTCACCAACAAAGGCTTGATTGCACTGCCCTCTGAAGTGGTAATGCGCACCTGGTAGTAACCTGCGCACCACTGCGGAATGGCAAGTATGTACTGAGAACGATTGAGTTGCTCCGATATAAAAATGGTTTTTCCAAGCATGTCGAATACCTCAACGCTTTCAATAGCATAATTCGATTGAAGTGTTACAGCGGCTCCTGACTGAACCGGGTTGGGATAGAGTGACCATTCGTTGGATGCGATTTCTGCAATGCCGATTAACTGAATATCCAATGCATCCGTCAATGTATCCGCAAGCGAAAAGTTACCTGCAAGGTCCGTTGCAGCAGCAGATACGGTAACGTCAATGTTTAGTATCTCGAAATTGCTTGATGCTATGGAGTATGGCTGGGTATATGTTAGCGCCGCCGCATCCCAGTTGGCAGCGCCGGGTGTTAGTGATGATCCTGCTTCAAGCATGGAGAATGTCGGTGCGTTCAGTCCATCCATTGTTTCATCGTATGTGACGCTAACCTCGAAGCCCGCAGACTGATTGTTGATGTCTATCAGTGTTTCAGAAAGACTGAAGTTTGCGATAAGCGGGTTGCGTGTGTCGACAGCAAAAGGCTGCATGAAATCGCCTGGTTGCATAGGATTACCGTTGTTATCGGTTGCGCCGTCGATTAGCAGAATAATGTTATCCAACTCTTCATTGCTGTCGCTAACACTGTAGTAGGCCATTAGGCTTGATTCGTTTTGCCAAACAAGACTATCTAAGCTGAGAGTACTGACCGTGGGGTCATCGTTTGAATAGATTAACTCAGGCAGTATCGAAGTGTCCATTATATCATTGAAATAGATTGGGAAGCTAAACGTGCCGCTCAGTGCCTCGCTGTCCGAAACAACAAAGTCGGGGGCAGGATCACCGATAAGCGCCACCGGATTATCGGTGTCGATTGTATGGGTGTTATTCAAAACACAGCCTTGAACCGTATTGCCCGCAAAATCAGTTCCTGTAAAACTTACATTTATGGGAAGGATTAACTCCACGTTGGCATCAAGAACAGAGTATTCAATGATGGCGTGCTGGGGGTCTATCCAGTTGGCCGCAACGAAATCCAAGTTCGTGTTGAAATCCATATCGGAAATGGCATTGGCTAAATCGAAGCTGGACTCATTCACGGGTTCGTCGAAGCTGAGCTCAACCGTCCATACAGAGCCAAAATCGGCATCGGTGAAGAAATCATTGATAGCCGTAGCTTCGCAAATGGGGGCCTTTAAATCGATATCGAATGGAACAGGGTTATAACCCAACGGGGTGTTGATGGTATCGAGCGTGCACGATTCTACAACAATCCACTCTGCCGGTGTGTAGCCTTCCACGTCGAATGCAATTCCAATAAGAGAACCGTTACCTTCAGGCACCGAATATTCTGAAACGAAAATGCTATCATTCGACCAGTAGCTATTTACTTCCGTGAGCAAAGCTCCAACGTCCGGATCGGTTGTGGTGAGTTGCAACATTGAACCTGTATCCATCGCCTGATTGAATGTTACTGCAACTGAAAAATCGAAGTCGCCTGTTACGGGATTGATTTCATTAACTCCCATGGAAAGCACTTGTGGTCGATTCGCATACATGAAGCGTTCGGCGTATTCAACCACCTGATTTCCGATAATCAACCCTACACGGCGGCCCGGGATATCATCTTGCGGTGGGTGCAAGCCACCGAATATGCGCGACAAGCTGCACTGGTCAGAGGCATCTCGGTAGGTAGCCCATTGCAGGTGAACGGGATTGATAGGGTAATGAAACGTATCGGCAAACAGTGTGTCGACTACGAACTCAAACATTCCTCCGGGGAAGTATTCGCTTCCCGTAATTTGAGTCAAGACTTCTGCTGCTGTGCGAGAGTAGGTAGAGTGTCCTGAATAATAACCCTGAAACGGTGGAGTAACGAAGGTGGCTACCTGATACGTCCACCAATCGAGTGCAAGCTTCCATCCATGACCATCTTGCTGTGTGCCTTGCCAGCCGCTTGGGATGGAAAGACCATAAGGACCAAGCCAAGTGGCAATTTTTATTTGATTCAAATCGCCTTGATCGAAATTCATCGTGGTGTCATCAATGTCCGCTTGGTTTACCATCTCGATGTATCCGGGTATCAGCGGAAGACCGTTCACATGGTAGTTAGGTAATGCGGAGTCTGTGCACTGACCAAATTCAGCTAAGGTGCGTATTGCTGCCAGAGGACGAGTATAGTCATATGCTCCTTTTGTGCTCCAGCAAGCAATCGCTGCGTCATGCACTGCTCCGCCAAGCGTGAAGTAAGATTTAACGTACCATTCCAATTCATTCACGGGTTCCGTTCCTTTCCAGAGTTTGCTTGGCAACTGGTCGGAAACTTCGTTCAAGATTTTGAACCAATGCCCGGGTGGGGTCTCAGATTTTGGACCATCGGCCCAGTACTGCGCAATAGCCCGAGAATAATCGGCCATCTCCGCAATTTGCGGTTCGTAAGGAAGACCTGTGTTTGGATTGGTTGTGTACCCGGGATCGTTCACTTGCCCTGTAAACAAGGGATAGAAGTCGTAATATTCTTGCAGGGTAGTGGGCAAATCATCGGGTCCCATCTGACCGGCTTCGGGGTTGAGGACAATGTTGAATCCACCTACGTTGTTGGGGGAGGTATCGATGGTTCCTGAAGCAGTATTGTTGTGAAACCAATGCCACATGAGGGTGGTGAGAAAACCAAACTTGAACATGTTGACGTTGGGACCCAGTAGATTTTCCGGTAGGTAGTCCGTACTCTCCAAATAGGGTGGTGCTCCTTGGTCGAGGTAAACCGGCCATTGCACGCCGTCGCGTTCATGATAGCTCAATTGACATTCAGTCAAGCTAAACGGATCTACCCAACCCCATTCCGGCGAAAGGGCGGGAATAGAGGCATTACCGGCGCAGGGAATCGGGTTACCTGCTTGGTCCGTACAAACGGCCAAATCAATACTCTGCCATTGATTGGGGAAGATTGCACCCGGATTGCCCGAGAGGTTCGGATTGAGCTCCATGTTTACCGTATCGTAAATCTGATTGGCGTAATTATTCTGCTCGTTCGAGCCGTCCACATTACTCCATTCGTCCAGCATGCTCGCTATGTAGCAACCCAAGTCGGCGGGTGAACCATTGCTGTAGTTGGTAGAGTAATAGTTAATGGAATACCCCAATTGAACCATGGTGCTATCCAGCAAGTCATTGATGATTCCAGGATTCAGACCAACTGCCTGTTGCGGATAATGATTCTTCAAGTACCAATAGGCCGCATAGCTGATGGCTTCGTCGCGGAAGGCTTCCACATTTGCATCAGCAACCGCGGGTATTCCATCAAAAGGACAGGTGAAGCTGCCGTGCGTATTTCCCAACATATATGGCGCTGCGACATCATCGTACGCTGCCCATGCATCGTACATGGCTATTCCCATGCGCTTCAGGTGCAATGCATGTACAGTAGGACGTGCAAGCGATAAACGAATGCAGGCGAGCTGAGTGTCATCCCAAATACGTGCTACCGGTTGCGCGTTACTGAACTGATGGAATACGATAACCATCAGCATAAGCAGCGTTGAACGCTGGAAATGAGTCTTGAGCATTGTAAGAATAAGGTGGTTAGTGAATTACGTTAAAGGGAAGTGTGAGTTCTGTTTCTGATGAACGAAGGCGCAGGTAGTAAACTCCATTAGAAAGTTGGGAAACATTGAGTTGTTGCCCTCCATCATTCGGAGTGTACGTAAGCTCTTGAATCAATTGGCCAACGCTCGAGTAGATGGCAATACTAGCGATCGTTTGATTCGCCGGAAGTTGCAGCGTTATTGATTCGTTACCGCTGGTTGGATTCGGGTATATCGAAACTGTCTGCAATGACTCGGTCGTTTCAATCGAATTCACGATGTTTACGCTGAAAGCATTCGATGCATTGAATGCAACAGCGGCATTACCCGCCATATCGCGTGCGTTACCATCCAGCATCATGTCGACGGTTGTGATTTGCTGCGTTTGATTGGGTACGTCGTAAACAAGGTTATACTCCGTGGCAGAACTCCACGCCGAAGCAGGGCTGGTAACCACGTTCATCACAGGAGTTGAAACAAACAGAACGGCCGGCTCCGAACTTTCATCCATGGCCTCGTCAAAGGCTATGGCAACTTCAAAGGTTGCTGATCCAACATCGGTTGTTTGCAAGGTTGTGGTGCTCGGGGTCATGGATACTACCAGCGGGTTTCGTGTATCGATGGTGAAAGCGTTGGTGACACTGCCTGTCACATTCTGTGCATTGCCGTTGGCATCCATTACTCCCGAAACTTCGAGGTCAATAGCGCTGAGTTCCTCTCCGCTATCAGTAACGCTGTACGCTGCACGATAGGTAGTTTCATTTATCCAGCTGCTGGCTGCCTCATTTACGACGAGCGTATTCGCAAACGGATCATTGGTAGTGAATACAATGGTCGGTATACCGGACGCATCCATAGGCTCATTGAACGTGAAGTCCGTGTAAAAACCTGTGGCTACATCCTGATCAGAAATCACAGGAACCGAAGGTGTAAAACTTGTGAGTGTAGGATTTTCGGTGTCAATCAGCACCTGGTCATTGTTGCTCGTTGTATTGAGCAGGTTGCCGTTTTCGTCGTTCGACCCTGCAATCACGAGGGTTGCTGAAGCAGCAATATCGCCATCTAAAATGGTGTAG
>JBKCGW010000294.1:0-6938 GCA_046303175.1 Flavobacteriales bacterium | reverse complement strand
GCCGTCGACACCATTACCGGCTACAGGGCGTTCACCAATTTCAAGCATACCTATGTGAATGATTACGCTGCTCCGGAGTATTTGGAAATTCAGTCGGCAAGTGTTCTCAATCATGATTCGGTAGAAATTAAGTTGGGAATGACACCAACCGCCCTTTCGTTTCGATACGAGTTGCAACGTTTCGAGCCTTCTACCGATTCATGGGAGGAGGTTCTTGTGCAGGACTTGAGTGCTACCTTTTCTTGGGATTTTATCGATGATAGTCGTGCAACCGATGTGTTCTCCTACAGTTATCGCATAGTAGTTTTTAACGCGTGTGGCTTGCCGGTCGATACATCCAATATCGCCACTACGATGCTGCTCGATGGTCAGGCCAATCAAGAGCGATTAGTAAATACACTTGCGTGGTCACCCTACAGAGAGTGGAGTCAGGGAGTGGAAACCTATCAAATCTACCGAAGTACCAAAACATCCGAGTTCGAGTTGCTCACTGAGATAAACGGTGGCGCTAGTTTATTCTATGAAGACGATGTTTCGGAGC
Organism: Flavobacteriales bacterium; assembly: GCA_046303175.1. Lineage (GTDB taxonomy): Bacteria > Bacteroidota > Bacteroidia > Flavobacteriales_D > Sanyastnellaceae > JAIBBG01. Next base: position 6,397 of record JBKCGW010000294.1, on the reverse strand, counting down.
TCGTAGAGTCTGATGGAGATTTCTATTACAGAATTGATGCAGTCGAGAGGACTTCCGATTCTCGCGATGCATTCATTTCGAAATCAAACGAGGTAAACCTTTCTATCGACCCCATAATCTGGATTCCTAATGCCATGGTTATTGGAGGCTACAATGAGCTGTTCAAGCCGGTCTTGTCGTTTGCGTTGGTGGAAGAATATTACCTTGTAATCTTTAGCAAATGGGGTGATATGATTTTTGAAACCTACGACGCCAACGAAGGATGGGATGGATCAATGAACGGCCGCATGGTGCAGGAGGGAGTTTACAATTATTACCTCACGGTAAAGGATGGTCGCGGTCGTGCCATCGATCGCTTTGGCAATATCACGGTATTGAATTACGAATAGAACAGTTCGGCAAGTTCTCACCAAACCGTCCAGCCACCTTCCACTTTCATATTGTCGCCGGTAACATAGCTGCTGGCATCACTCAACAAATACACCAGGGCAGGCGCAACTTCATGGTTGTAGCTCAAGCGCTCCATCGGCGAGAAGCGAGCGAAGTTTTGTTCGAATTGCTCTTCGTGATTATTCCACACTCCATGCGGAGTAATCATGTTCACACGCACATTTTTGGACGCCCAATAGCTGGCTAGATAGCGCGAAAGTGCATCGATACCGCCTTTGCTGGCGCTGTACTCAGCCGGGCAACCCAATGAAGTTCCTTTATATAGATTTTGATTGGGAGCGACAACACTGTAGGTGCTCGGAATGTTGATGATACTTCCTTTGCCGCATTCAGCCATGTAACCGCCAATGATTTGGCAAAGAAGAAAAGTCCCCTTCAAATTGATTTCAACTACCGTGTCCCAGTTCTCTTCAGATACCTGTTCGAATGGTACAAACTTGAGATGCGACTTATTTTGATGGCCACACACCAGACCGTCAATGCGTCCGAAAGTTTCTATTACCAGAGCTTTCAAGGATTCTACTTCCGACTTATTTGCCACATTGAGAGCATACCCTAACATGGGGCGTCCGTGTTTCTCACTCAGTGATTGCGCCAATGCCATCGGATTAGCAGCTTCGATATCTGCACAAACGATGGTAGCACCAAACTGAGCAGCTGCTTCGCAAAATGCTCTGCCAATGAGACCACAAGCTCCACTGATTACAATAACCTTGTCGGTCAGTTCAAACTTTTTTCTGAAGTCAATTTCATTTGGATTGGTAGTTCTCATACTTTCTTATGAATTGGGTAATCGTGTGTTCTGTGATTCGTGCTAATAAAAACGCGGCTATAATTCCTGGCACAAAGAAGAATATCGAATAGAATTAAATGTACTTTCTGAATACGGGCTTGATGGGTTCGCCAACCAAGTAGCGCTCATAGCCATCTTCAAGTCCTTTTTTGAAAACCTCACACGATTCATCCATCGCTTGAAGGATGTACTTGACATCTTCTTCGCTGTGCGAAAAATGCGGGCAGAAAATGCCTTGGAACAATACACCTTTCGCAATCAATTCTTGATGAAAGAGAGTTCTAAGGCCAAATGAATTATTTCCTTCCTGATCGAAGTAGCCCAATGAAGCATGCCAGTTGAACTGCATGTTTCGAATGTTATTCGATAGTCCGTGGCGCGCAATGATTTCACGACTTCCATCAATGAATAGTTGGCCCATACGCTGATTGTGACCAACGACATCGTGTTTTTCAAACTCATCCATGGTAGCAATTGCAGCGGCGATACTGCAGGTTTCGCCGCCGTGTGTGGTGCTCACGAGAAAGAGTTTCTCTTTGCCTGCGTTGCGAATTCCGCCCAGTTCCAATACTTCTTTCTTGCCGGTCATGCAGCAAAATGAAAAGCCGTTGGCTATGCCTTTTCCCCAGGTGGCGATGTCGGGCATTACATCGTATTTGGTCATGGAACCGGGATAGGCGGTTTTGTATCCCGTAATCATTTCATCCATGATCCATAGAGCACCGTGCTTGTGGGCAAGTGCAATAGCATCTTTGAGATAGTTTTCCGGGAGAACATTGAATTTTTCAGGTTCTTAAATAACACAAGCAATCTCCGTAGGATAGCGATCAAACAAATCACGGAGCGACTGTATATCGTCCGATTTGTAAGTAACCGTCAATGCTGAAATATCGCTCGGAATTCCGCTTTTGACATCGGTGCTTCCAATGAACCAATCGTCATATGAATAAAAGGGATGATCGATGGGGCGAGCAACAATTTTTCGTCCGGTGAATGCCCTTGCGAGTTTTACGGCAGCGGTCGTAACCACCGAGCCGTTCTTCGCGAACTTGATCATGTCATGACCGGGAACGTTTGCCAAAAAGCGTTCGGCAACTTCGCGTTCAATGACGGAGGGCCGGCTGAAGTTGTTTCCTCTTTTTAATTCTTCCACTACGCGTTCTACAACCGGTTCGTAAGCATGTCCAAGGCTTATGGAGGCCAAACCACCAAGGCATTCGATGTACTCGTTGCCATCCGGATCCCACACTCTGCTTCCTTTTCCGTGTGTGATTGCGGCAGGCGAATGAATAGGAAATTGATCATCTCCTTTCGAATACGTATGGGCGCCGCCTGGGATTAAGTCATGAATAGCAGAGCGGTATTCATCGCTGCGGCTGAAATTGGTTATGGGTTGATTCTTTCCGGGTAACATGCTCAAAGGAATTATACCGTGCGGTCGTTGGCGATGGATTTTTTATAACCTGAATTGATTTCGCTATCTTGATTGATGGACAACAGTTCAGGCTTTCTATTGAGTAGCTCAACTACTTCATCAATACTGAAGTCGGGTGCACTCTCCAATTGGTGAAAGATTTCTTCTGCCAATTTCAAATCATTCTCAGTATCGACTGAAAGTTTGAAGTTATAACGGTCGTTTGCTTTACGCCATCCCAATTTGAATTGACGGCTATTTTTTACATAGGGCATCACGTGCTCTCGTTCGCTCAGCAACTTAGCCTCTTCTGAAGCTTTAACCAATACATTGTAAGACACCACTTCAACATCAAAACCATCTTCCAAGTAATTGGGTTCTTGGTTGCTGTTTGAAAAGTAATCGACCTTGTATCGGTGAAACTGGTCAACGACAAAATCAACCACCTTCCATGAATGAATGGGGTTGTCGCAGCAAATGCGAATGATTGCATCGCCTGCTGTGGCTCCTGCTTGTTGTGCTGCTTTTACGAATCGATCTAGAACATCCCAGTCGCTGCCTCTGAAGCATGCTATGCCTTTTGAATTACAGAAGGCTTCTATTGCATCATCTTCCGGGTTGCTCGTTGTTGCTACGATGACTGCATCGATGCGCTTCGAAGGCTTAAGACGTTCGGTTAGTTGCTGCAAGATGGGTTTGCCGAAAACAGGTTTCAATACTTTACCCGGAAGGCGAGTGGAACCCATGCGTGCTTGTATGATGCAGATATTCATCGCAACTCGTTGCTGAAAATTCCCATGTAGTGTTTGTCGATGTATTCACCCTTGTAGTGAATCTGATTTCGCAAACAGCCCTCATGCTGAAAGCCAACTTTTTCATAGAGCTTTATAGCGCCTGGATTGTTGGCGTATACGGCGAGCACAACCTTGCGCAAATTGAGTTGCTCGAATGCGTAAAGCAAGGTGATTTTCATGACCTCTGTGCCTATACCCTTGCCCCAATAAGTTCGGTCGCCCAACAACAAACCAAGTTCACAGGTGCGGTTGACCCAGTCGAAATTGTCGAGTTTGATATTACCGATGTGAAGGTCGTTTTGTTTATCACAGATGGCGAACATCACAGCGTTTTTAGAGCCTGATATACTCTGCACATACTTTTTTAGATCTTCAATGGTGCTTGGATAAACACCCGATGCAAGTCCGCGTGTAACTTCTTCATCATTTATCCAAGATAAATATCGCTCACTTGCGTCCGACAATTCGAGCGCTCTCAGGTAAATGCTTGTTCCTTCTATGAATCGGTTCATCGTCCGTGTTTGCTTTGAAGCTTTTCTAAATGTTTATCCATAGCATCTGCATTCTTCGTAAGGTTGTTATGATGCATTCTGTAGCGATAGAGTGGAAGAATGATGTTATAGATATTGTATTTGTTGTTCCATCGAATGCGTAAATCCTCTTCTTCACGTGCTCTGAATTCCTCGTCATAGAGGCCCACGTTATACAGGAAGTCTTTTCTAAACATAATGCCACAAGCAATGGGCTTCTCGGATGCGCTTACATGTTCAATGTGCTTGCCTCGCTCATCGACTAAGTAATAATCAACAGATACTGCGTCTAAGCTGTTGTTTTCTTCTAAAAAGATTTTTTGCAGCCGAAGAGTTTCCTTGTGCAGATAATCATCGGCATCCAAAAAAACGATGAATTGACCCTTTGCTTTTTTGATGCCGAAGTTTCGAGCGCCTGCTAGACCAAGATTTTCTTCCAAGTTAAAGATGCGCACATCATTCGTGTAATTCTCTAATATTTCTGATGTTCCGTCGGTCGAGCAATCGTTTACTACAATTACTTCAAAGGCCGATGCAGGAAGGCTTTGATCCAGAGCACTTCGAATAGCTCGCTCCACATACTGGGCATAATTGTATGTCGTGATAATTAACGAAACCATGGATGGGCGTTTGAATTATTTTTTCCTGCGTTTCGTTTTGGTCGAAACATCTTCCGTATAGTAGTTGTTACCATACATGTATCCGCCGTAGGTATTGCCATAGCCATATCCGTAGCCATAACGGTATGCGTATTTACCATAGTAATACTTCCAGCGTTTTTGCTTGATGTTATTCAACATCAACGCGTTCTTTTTAAGGTTATTCATGAGTAGAATATCCTCCAGGTGACGAAGACCTGCTTTGGTTGCTTTTTCAGTATTGAGTACAAAGATTCCCAGATCAGCTTTGCTCAAAAGCACTAACGAGTCGGAGATGAGCAAGAGAGGCGGTGTATCTATGATTACGAAATCATATTGCTCCTTGATTTCTTGGAATAGCTGATCCACACGTTGATTCAATACAAGTTCTGATGCGTTCGGTGGAACAGGACCTGCAGTGATTACATCGAGATTTTCTACTTGCGATGCATTGATGCTCTGGCGGTAGTCGGTCTTTCCAATGAGGTAAGACGAAATACCGCTTACATTTTCCATTCGCATTGACTTATGCACTTTCGGTTTGTGCATATCGAAGTCGAGGATAACCACCCGCTTGGAGGCTTTAGCAAGAACGGATGCCAGGTTCACGGAAACAAACGTTTTTCCTTCCCCCGGATGAAGAGAAGTAACCAGAATCATTTTCGGTCCTTCGTCAGGAAGAATGTATTGCAGGTTCGTTCGAACAGATCGGAATGCCTCGCTGACGTTGGAGCGAGGGTTGCTTGAGATTACGATTGGGTCTAGATCAACATCCTGATAATTCGGAATACCGCCAAGCAAAGGCATGCGTGTGTATGCCTTCAACTCACGCGTATTTTCAATACGTTCGAAGAATATGGCTCGCACAAATCCAATCAATAGTGCAATGAAAAATCCTACACCGACAAACGTCCAAATGGTGCCTGATTTTTCAGGACCAACTACTCCAAGCGAACGAGCAGCTTCGATAACGCTAGTTTGAGGAATAATACCTGCTCGAGCAATTACGGTATTTGCTTTCTTTTGCAGGAGGAAGGTGTATTGGCCTTCATTCACATTCAACTTTCGTTCGATACTTAGGAGATCGCGCTGAGATCTTGGAATGTCGCGCAATTCCAGTTCGGCTTTTCTATGTTGTTCCTGCACATCCAAAATGCGCATTTTGATTTGCTGCTTGTTGTCGGTGGTGTAGCGGAAAATACTGTTGCGAATCGTCTTCACTACAGAGTCAACCTTCTGAACACGGCGATCGGCCGGTTTCATATCTACCAAGAGTTCCGTTTTGCGCTGACTCAAGTTGAACAGGTCCAATACAAGTTTACTGAGCGCTCCATCTTCATCTTGTAATAGATTGAGAGGAGGTATGATGGACAAATCAGTTTCTTTCGCAAGAAAATCTTCGATATTAATCAAAGCATTCATGCGAAGTTGGAGAGAGCGCTCTTCTTTTTCGGTTTCTTCGAGCATTTTGAATGCTTTGTTTTGCTCTTTCTCCAAATCCAAAATCTCTTTCACATCCTTGAAATTCTCTAATACTCCTTCAAGTGAGTCCATGATGAGCATCACGCCATCCAATTGTTTGTCGATATACTCCTCGGTCTTCTTGTTAACCAACATTTGGTTTTGAAGTGTATATTCGATGTACACCTGCGCCAAAGTATCGAGGAAGGTTTTCGCTCTGCTTTCGAGCATATCCTTCATCGTGAGTGAAAGAATGCTGGTAAATTCCTGATTTTCGATTGCCAATCCGGCGCGCAGCTTATCGATGAGAATATCAG
>JBKCGW010000293.1:0-2515 GCA_046303175.1 Flavobacteriales bacterium | reverse complement strand
CTTGCGTTTCCGATCTCCCTTCTTACTGATGGTTCCTCGGTATCCCTCTTCCCTGTTCTTTCGGCTGTCCATGTCGTCTCGAATTTCGGGCTTTGGCTTGTGGGATAATCGTTGCTGCTTACTCTGTTGTGAGTTGGTGCTTTTACTTGTTTTCATGGTTTCTAATTTTTAAGAAAAGTAGTTGCGATAAATCCGAAAGCATTTGAGGGAACTCATACTTCGACCTGATTAATCAGTGCGTTTCAATTCAGACTGAAACAACCTATATTTGTGTACCATTCAAAAACGAAATGCTAAGAAAACATCTCACCCTACTATTGCTTGCGCTTCCTGCACTTTGCTTTGCGCAAGGAGATAAGGATTTCATTTACGAGCAATTCAACAAGATTACAGGCAACTGGGAAGGCTTTATGGAATATACCGATGAAGCCGACAACGCCACAAAATACAGTTTGCCTGCCAAGTGCCAGTCAACATTCAACGGCACCAAATGGGAATACGCCGTTCAGTACGATCACGGTCGCGGCGACATCACCGGCGGAAAAGGCGAATGCACCATCAACAATGAGGGAACCAAGATGAATTATGACGGTGTTATTTGGGACATCACGTCCATAGCCGAGCACGGCGACACCACCGATATCGTCATTGAAACGAAAGGAAAGGAAAAACGCAGACCGACCGATTTGCGCAGAACGATAACCGTTACCGCCGTCGGATTTTACATCACAGAGGAAGTTCGCACTGCTGAGTTCGGCCCGAACTATATCGTTCGAAACAAGCATTTATTTCGTCGACCTGCGCGCTCTAAAGATTGATTTATAAGACCGGTGCAATTGCCTTCTTCTGTGCGACCTTTGCCCCTGTCTTAATTTCAACATGAATAACGCCCCTTTACAAGCTATGCGACTCTTCTTCCAACAGCATCCGCTGAAGGCTATTCTGTTGACCGCATTTGCCGTTCGTCTCGTAGCTGCCTTTTTTGCGCCGGGATATATGATGCACGACGATCATTTTCTTACCATCGAACCCGCAGCAAGCTGGGCCGACGGTAAGAACTTCAACCATTGGCTGCCCGGTATCGGCAACACCAACGAGCATCCCGAACCCATCAGTTTCTTTTACCTGGGTTTCTTGTATTGTTTCTTCAAGTTGTTTCAAGCAATTGGTATCGATCAACCGGAAATTCAAATGCTGCTATTGCGAATCATACATGCAGCTTATTCACTCCTTACCATATTTTTTGCGTTTAAGATTACCGAAAAACTTTCCCATCGTAAAAACGCCATAACCGTGGGTTGGCTGTTGGCCTTCATCGCGATTCTGCCCAACTTCTCTGTGCGTAATCTGGTGGAAATTGTTTGCATGCCACCTCTGCTTGCAGGCATGTGGTTGCTGGTGAAAAATGGCGCCGGAAATGAAGAAAAGCCATCAAGAGTTGGAATGACACCACTTGTTTTTGCAGCCCTGTGGATGGGATTAGCGGTTGGCTTTCGTTTTCAAACCGGACTTTTCGTTGCGCTCGTTGGAGGCGTGCTTGCCTTCAAACAAAACATTCGGGCATTCCTGGTTTTCGGCTTTGTGTCATTTGGAGCCTTCTTCCTCACTCAGATTGACGACGTGTTGCTATGGGGTGGCGAACCGTTTCAGCATTTGCGAGGGTACTTCGAATACAACAAAAAGAATGCTCTCAACTACCCGGGTTCGCCCTGGGCCTACCTCAGTTTCATCAGCGTTTTCATTTTACCTCCCGTCAGTCTATTTCTTACCGCGGGCTTCGTTCACAGCTGGCGTAAATACATGCTAGTAGTGCTGCCTACAGCGGGCTTTTTGATTTTCCACCTGCTCTACCCCAACAAGCAAGAACGCTTCATTTTACCGGCCTTACCCTTCTTTGTAATGGCCGGAGTAATGGGTTGGAATAACCTGGCAGCACGATGGCAAGAAGCTCGCTGGCATCGAATCAGCTGGAACATTTTCTGGGCAATCAACATACTTGCAATGGGCGTGTTGTGCTTCACCTATTCCAAAAAAAGCAGAGTGGAAGCCATGAACTACCTTTATGATGCAGGTGATTGCAGCAATTTCATTCTTGAGTTTACGCACTCCAATCAAGGTGCAATGATGCCTCAATTCTATAGCGATCATTGGACCACCTACTACTCCTACAAAAATGGAGATCCCGTGGATGGTATTTTACGCAATGCAGCGCACGAAGCAGAGAAAAGCGCCTCGGATATCATGCCTAAATCATTGCCCAATTACGTGCTTTTCTACGACGACGAAAACCTCGAGCAGCGTGTGAAGAATATGCAACTCTATTACCCAACATTGGATTATCGAACAACCATAGAATCGGGATGGTTTGATGAGTTGCTGCATTGGCTGAATCCCAAAAACAGCCTGGAGAAAATCCACATATACAGCACAGCGCAAGTTGTGCCGCCAGTATTTGACTAATTCAATTCAGTATGCTCAGCCGTTTCGATTCGCTTGTATCCCCACTTTCCTTCTG
>JBKCGW010000292.1:0-2457 GCA_046303175.1 Flavobacteriales bacterium | reverse complement strand
GAACTCAAATCGCTCGATCGTGAGCGTGCGTTGCGCGATTGCGGCATAGAAGAATCGTTGGTGAAGGAAGTGGCGCAACTGCTTATTCAGCACAATCGATTTATTTCATGCTGGGCCATGGGCCTCACGCAACACAAACATGCGGTCAACAACATTCGCGAGGTAGTAAACATCCATTTGCTGCGCGGCGCAGTAGGGAAGAAGGGTGCAGGTTTGTGTCCCGTGCGTGGGCATTCCAACGTGCAAGGCGACCGCACCATGGGCATCTATGAAAAGCCCAAGCCCGAGTTTTTGGATAACCTCGATCGGTATTTCAAGATTCAATCGCCGCGCGAACATGGTTACGATACAGTGGAAGCGATTGAGGCGATGAACGAAGAAAAGGTGAAGGTGTTCATAGCAATGGGTGGCAATTTTATTTCAGCAACGCCCGACAGTGAGTTCACCGGCAAAGCCATGCAGAAGTGCAAGCTCACCGTACAAATTTCTACTAAGCTCAACCGCGCGCACTTGGTAACGGGTGATCGCGCACTCATACTCCCTTGCCTGGGCCGCACCGAGCACGATGCGCAGGTAGGCGGAGAGCAATTCGTTACCGTCGAAAATTCGATGGGTGTGGTCTCTTCATCCAGGGGCAATATGCAACCGGCCTCTCCGCATTTGCGCAGCGAGCCGGCGATAGTTTGCGAATTGGCGACAGCACTGTTTGGAGCAGGTAAGCCCATCGATTGGTTGGCTGCTCGCGACAACTACGACGTGATTCGCAATCATATCGAAGGATCCATTCCCGGATTTGAAAACTACAATAAACGCGTACGTCAGCCCGACGGCTTCTATTTGCCTAACGGTCCGCGCGAAGGACGTTTTACCACCACCAGCGGTAAGGCACTCTTTACCATCAACCCACTGCCCAATGTGGCTGTGCGTTCCGGTCATTTGGTGATGATGACCATTCGCTCGCACGATCAATACAACACTACCATTTACGGACTTGACGATCGCTATCGCGGTATTCGCAACGAACGCAGGGTGGTACTCATGAACGAACACGACATGGCTGCTCTGTTTTTGAAAGAACGCGAGCTGGTCGATTTGGTGGGTGAGTACAATGGGGTTACCCGCACAGCAGAGCTTTTTCACGTAATCAAGTTTGATATTCCGCGCGGATGTTGTGCAACCTATTTCCCCGAAACGAATTGCTTGGTGCCCATCGACAGCTTTGCCGATCGAAGCAAAACACCTGTGAGCAAGTTCATCGAAATACGAATTGAAAAGCGAACGAATGCCGGCTAATCGCACATTGTGGTTAACGCTGTTGTGCACATGTCTGGTGTCGTGGTTTTACTTCGGCGACATTTGGCGCGCGCCCGACAGTTACCTCTTCACTTCATCGGGCGATGGACTGCAGGGCTATTACCAAACGGCTTGGCATGCGCGTTACGACTCAGCCGACTGGAGGCAGCAGTCGCTGAACTATCCCTTTGGCGAGAGCATTTTCTTTACAGGTGGTCAACCGTTGTTGAGCAATACGGCTCGTTGGTTGGGTGGCTCCGATGCCATGATAAGCGTGACCATTGTGTTCATGTTGTGCAGCGTAATCGTAGCGACTCTGTTAGTTTATTTGATCTTGCTGCGTCTGGGTGTTTCGGGAGTTTATGCGAGTGTTTACAGCCTGGGCATTGTTATGCTTTCGCAGCAATGGGAGCGACTGGGAGGCCATTTTGCACTATCAGTACTGTGGGCAATTCCTCTTGTTTTGTGGTTGTTGTTGCGGTATTTCGACGATTTAAAATCGGGCAATCGAAACGGATGGATAAAGGCAACCGGCATGGCTGCCGTGCTTTTCTTCCTGGGACTTGTCCAGCTGTATTATCTGTTTTTTGCTGCAGCGCTTATGGCGGCTTTTGCCCTTGTGTATTTGTTTCGTTCGGGCATACAGAATAAGACCCTTTTCCTCGTGCAATCGTTTCTCATGTTTGCAGTGCCTTTCTTCTTGCTGCAAATGCTTATGCATGCAAGCAGCGAGGTCACCGATCGCACCGCTATTCCATGGGGCTTCCTCATTTTTCGCTCATCTTTTTGGAGCTATTTCTATCCGTTCGGAATGCCTTATGAAAGCTGGTTTGCGTTTTTGAAACCATCTGCCGCATTGGAGTGGGAGGGGTTGGCCTACCTGGGATTATCCACGCTCTTGGCTGCGCTTGTTGGGTTTCTAATCAAAGCCCCTTCGGTATATCGAAAATTTCCGACAGGTCCGGCAGCGAATGCGCTACTTGCGCTTGTGGCCTCAGGTGTCTTGTGCATGGTGGTTTCGTTTGCATTTCCATTCAACGTCGGCTTCGAAGCATTGCTGTATCAGCTGGGTCCGGTTCAGCAGTTCAGAGGCATTGGCCGCTTTGCTTTTGTGGCCTATTACCCGCTGCTGATTTTCGTGTTTGCGGTGTTGTTTCGTGCCCT
>JBKCGW010000291.1:0-14724 GCA_046303175.1 Flavobacteriales bacterium | reverse complement strand
TTCTTGTTGCGAATCACTTTTTTCATGAGCGCAATCGCCGGGTTAGGTTCATCACCGGGGCGGATGACGACCTCGGCGGTTTGGCTAGAAGCTGCCTCAAGTTCGAAATTGACAATGCTTGTTGTGCCTTGTTTGATTTTCTTGGTGAGAGGTGCGTATCCCAACACCATTACACGCAGTGAGTCGCTGCTGTAGTAGGTTTCTATTTTGTAATTGCCGTCGAGATCGGTTTGTGCGCCCGATTTGGTACCCACAAACATGACTGGAGAAAACGGCAAGGGTTCTTTTGTAACAGCGTCGATAACCTTACCCGATACGGCGGTTTTTTGCGCACTGAGTCGCCCATCAGTTGAAAACACAGATAGGATTAGCCCGAGAATGGTAAGAGCGAATAGGCGCATGATGCGAAAAAACGAAATAAAAGTGGCAAGGAAGAGGGTGAGGGGGTTCAAAGAATGAACAACCGGAATGGGAAAACATAGGCTTTGTGTAGATTGCTACGAATGCACGAATTAAAAGCGTTGGGGTGATGCCACGAATGCGTTGGGGTGATGCCACGAATGCACGAATTGAATGTGTTGGGGTGATGCCACGAATGCACGAATTGAATGCGTTGGGGTGATGCCACGAATGCGTTGGAGTGATGCCACGAATGCGCGAATTTGATACCGAAAGGGAAAGGCATGGGTAATGGCCAGGGGAAGGCAGTGGTTAGCGTTTTTCAAAATAAAAGAGGGGTTGTCAACCCGCTATTGATACGAATTCTCATATTTGTCACCCGAATTCTCAAAAAACCAAACGACACTCTTATAAGGCGTTTTCATTTGCCCAAACTGTTAAACGTCTAATACACTATGGTAAAATGTCTGATTATCGATGATGAGAAGAACGCCCGGGACAACCTGAGCGCCCTCGTCGAGAAGTATTGTCCGCAACTGGAGGTGGTAGGATTTGCCGTTTCCGGCTTGGATGGACTTCACCGGATTGAAGAACTGCGGCCCGATGCCATCTTTTTGGATGTGCATATGGCTGATATGGATGGATTCAGCGTACTTGGCAAGCTCGACAAGTTTAAACCGATGGTGGTTTTTGTTACCGCTTTCGACCGTTATGCCATGAAAGCGATTCGTTCCAGCGCCATTGACTACATCCTGAAGCCTATCAGCATCAAGGAACTACAGGGTGCGGCTGAAAAACTCGAGCAATTGCTTGAGCTTAAGAAAAAGAACCCCGGCTTTGAAGAGGGGTATGCCGATGCCTTGAAACAAATGGTGCAAACCTCGAAACAAGAAGGCCCGATGCGCATAGCGCTGCCCGACTTTTCCGGTTATCGCTTCGAAAGCGTGAACGATTTGGTGCGCCTCGAAAGCGACAGCAACTACACCAACATTCACCTGAAGACAGGCGAAAAGGTGTTGGTGAGCAAGCCCATGAAGCACTTCGAGGATTTTCTCGACGACACCGAGTTTATTCGCATTCACAACTCCCACATCATCAACGTCAATTACCTGAAGGGGTACATCCGAGATGAAGGTGGTATGGCTGAATTGATGGACGGCACCAAGTTGCAGATTGCCAAGCGCAGACTTCCCTTGTTTTTGGACACTATTAAGAACCGATTCATTAAGCCTTGATGAGAATGCTACGATCGTTGTTGTGCGCTGTGTTGATGGTTTGCCAGTTGTTGGTGTTGGGACAGATACGTCAGCACGTGTCCTATCGCCATTTTGATACACGGGAGGGACTACCATCCACCCGCATCAACGGTTTGCTCGAGGATAGCCGAGGCTACATTTGGGCAATAACCGACAAAGGAGCGGCGCGATACAACGGTTACAACTTTGAAGTATTCACCACCAAACAAGGGTTGCCCAACGACAATGTGCTGCTCATTCACGAAGATCTGAAGGGCCGCATTTGGTTTTTGTGCGGTACTCAGTATGTGTACTTGGAAAACGATAGCATTCGCACATACGCCGGCAATGAGGCGATTAAGAAGAAACTGAAGGGCAAGGAACGCCCGGCGTCGCTCTTTTTTGAGCAGGACACCATGTGGGTCACTACGATGTATGGCACACAGCTTTTCAAGTCGGTAGGCGACAGCGTGCAGGAGTTTATGCCTCAGGTGCAGGGAGCAGACAAGGAAGTGATGTACTATTTGCGCAAGGCGGGCAACAAACTGCTTGCGCTCAAAACCGGTGAACCGCAAGGTCCCGATCAAGTGATTACTCGAGACAAGATCAACTTTCTGCTGCGTGTTTCGCAGAGCTGTAAACTATCGTGCAGTGTAGAGATTGGTCCCGATTTATGGGCCTTAGCCGGACCCGAGGCTTATGTGGTTTTTGACACACAGGGCAATGTGGAGGCTTACTTCAGCACTACGCTAAAAGAATTTTCATCGCTCGACCACGATCGTAATGGCAATTTGTGGCTCTGTAAGGGTGATGGCGCCTACCTGATAAAAGACCCTATGAGCGGCATGCGCAATGCACGCAATTATTTTCCCGGACAGTACATTTCGGGAATGGTGCAGGACAGGGCCGGCAACTATTGGTTTGCCGATCGCAACAACGGATTGTTCTTTGTGCCTAGCTTGGATATGGTGGCTATTCAGCCCGATGAACCCACGAAGCAAAGCAAGTTTGTTTCTGTAAAAAAATTCAATGAGCGCGTGTATGCCTGCGATGCAGCAGGAAACATTTACGGTTTTAACGAGGCCGATAGTTTGGCAGCGCTCACACCTATTGATCTTTCGGGGCTTTCGTATGACTTTACCCTCGCAGCTGACGGCAAACTCATACGTGGAAAGAACCCGATTCTTTCTGACTTAACCGGCAATTCGGCTCGTGTGCTCGACAGCCTCGCAATTGTGCGGAGGAGCGTTCTTTTGGCCGACGGCCGCACTGCGTTTGCCCTTGCTGATGGACTTGCATTTTATGACGCACAGAGCGCTTGGCGAAGAGCAGACACCGCCAACTACAAATTGCGCACTCCCGTGTTGTATGAAGACAAGCAGCGACGTTTGTGGCTAGGCACCAACGACGGTCTGTATCAGTATGCGCCAGGGGCGACTGCGCCGGTTGAAGAAGTGAATAACGTGTGTAAAGCTTCGATTTCGGACATCACCGAATGGGGTGAGTATTTGTTGGTGGCAACGCGCGGCAAGGGCATGGTGTTTTATAAACCCGGCGCAACCTTGTTGGTTACAGAGGACCAAGGCTTGTTATCGAATACCATTGAGTGTATTGCTGTGGATGGTGACAACCGCATTTGGATAGGTACCGCCAAGGGCATGCAGTGCATCAATGCCTTGGGTGTGGACCCCAAGCAGTGGAGTTATTTTCAGGTAAACTACCAGAAGGGATTGCCTGCCGCGGAGGTGTTTGATTTGTTGTATCACAACGAGAAGTTTTATGCTGCCACCGGAAACGGGATGTGCATTTTCAATCCGATGTCGACCTCGTTGCGTGCAGAGAGCTTGCCTGTGTTTGTGGAGCACTTGTCGGTAGGAGATAAGCATATCGACATTACCGACCGCATTGCATTGGCGTGGGACGAGAACGATGTGCGCTTCACGTTTTTGAGTTTCAATTTCCGCACAGGATCGAACACATCGTATCGCTATCGCTTGCTGGGACTCACGGAGAATTGGGTTGTTACCAACTCGCGCACGGTGGATTTTTGGTCGTTGCCCGCAGGTGATTATGTGTTTGAAGTATGTTCGATGAATGAAGACGGCGTGTGGGGCCCATCGGCGGCAGTGAATTTTACCATAGCACGCCATTTTACCGCTACGTGGTGGTTTCGATTGCTCATGGTCTTGTTGATTGCGGGATTGATTGTTGGTGGATTTATGTGGTTTTACCGCAGTAAGCGTGAGCAACTCATGCAGCGCGCGAAAATGACCGAGCTGCGCCAGCAAGCGTTGAACGCCAACATGAATCCGCACTTTATCTTCAATGCGCTCAATGGTATTCAGCATTTCATCAACAGTGATCAGCCCGAGCTGGCCAATGAATTTTTGACTGATTTCTCGCGGTTGATACGCATGAACTTGGAGAATAACCTGGAGACGTTGGTGCCGTTGGAAGAGGAGATGGAGCGCCTGGAGTTGTATTTGAAACTCGAGAAGCTGCGTTTTGGCGATAAGCTCACGTATGCCATTCATGGCATGGAGGAGTTGCAGGGGCATGATATATCGATACCGCCGATGTTGTTGCAGCCGTATGTGGAGAACGCGGTGATACACGGCATTTTGCCTAGGGAAAAGGGCGGCCATATTGATGTGTCGTTGCGCGGTATTGGCAATCATTACGAAGTGGAAATTCGCGACAACGGCATAGGCTTGAAGGCTGCGGCCGGTCGCAGACGCGAGGGACACGAGAGCTTGGCGCTGAAGATGAACCAAGAGCGATTGAGCATTCTGAGTGCATTGTCGGGCAGCTCGTATAGCATTGCCATCATCGACCGCAGCGAAGAAGCTGTGCCTGCAGAGGGAACGCTGGTGCGGTTGTTTTTGCCTAAGGACGCGGTGATTGAGTCCGAATACTAAGAAAAACCCACCGTTTTCCTTTAATTCAGTTGTGTGATGGGTTATGTAATACGAGATTTGTTATTCAGCTTAAAATGACCTAATAGAAAAGTTGAAATGAAAAAAATTATACTACTCCTTCTCAGCTTTTATTTCGTTACACGCGGACAATGTCAAGAATTACCCAACTACGTTCCTGTTGATTCATTGATTGCTTGGTGGTCACTTAATGGTCACGTAAACGACGATAGTGGTAATGGAAATAATGGTTTCGAGCAACTCGCTGATCCATCGGAAGACAGATTTGGAGTCGAGTCTTCGGCCTATAGTTTGGGCGCGGTAGGATCTCAAATAGGCTTAACTCCTAGCAATGCATTTTTGGGAGGTAGTGATTATACGATTAGCTTTTGGTTTCGAACACAATCAAATGGACAGTTTCAAGCCATATTGAGTAAGCGTCCAACTTGTATGGGAGGGGACGAAAATTTTATTGAATTTACCATTCTGCCAAACTCCAATACCATGAGTTATACTGTTTCCGGTGGAGGTTTCGAAGGAACGGCGGATTTTTTACCTGGTGCCTGGAATCACGCAGTGTATACGCGTAATGCGAATTTGTCTTCTTTATTTATGAATGGCAATTTGGTATTCAATTTTGAAAATGGTTACAGCGTTGTTCCTGAAGCTTGGTTGGGCGTAGGTTCAATCAATGCGTGTATTTCTCTTTTTGGCCTGAATGAACGTCGTTATCAAGGTGACATCGATGATATTGGGGTTTGGAATCGTGCTTTGGCCGCATGGGAGGTTGCTGATTTATTCGGTAGTTTCACACAGCCCATGACCACCTACTATTTGGATAGTGATGGTGATGGATATGGTGATGAGAGTTTTACGGTTGAAAGCGATACTGGAGCGCCGATGGGTTACGTTTTCAATAACTTGGATTGCAATGATGCGGAAGCCGGGGTCTATCCTGGTGCGACTTGCGACGACTTGAACCCGAGCACGGAAAATGATGTGATCAATTTATCCTGTTCTTGTTTCGGAGAACTTATTGACGTGGAATCTATTCATACCTGTGGCGCCGACTTTGTGCATAATCCGAACCTCACCTACGGTAGCGTGACCGATCAAGAGGGTAATGAATACAAGACGATTGTGATTGGAGATCAAGAATGGATGGCGGAGAACCTCAAAACTAGCCACTACAGAAATGGTGATTTGATTCCGACAGAGACTGATAATGGAGTATGGTCCGGTTTGACAACAGGAGCCACTTGCTGGTACAATAACGATAGCGCAACATATGATTGCCCGTATGGCAAGTTATATAATTGGCATGCGGTAGCCGATGCCCGCAATCTATGTCCTTCTGGCTGGCATGTGCCATCAGAGACTGATTGGTCTTTATTAAGTGCGTTTTTAGGAGGAGCCTCTGTAGCCGGTGGAAAAATGAAAAGCACAGATACCTCTTATTGGATCAGCGCAAATTCGTCAGTCGACAATAGTAGTGGTTTTTCAGGTCTTCCTAGTGGTTATAGAGTACCTAATACAGGAACATTCTTCAATATTTCGAATGTAGGTTTCTGGTGGAGCACTACTCAGCCGAGTATAATCAGCGCATTATATTTCTACCTGACGGCAAACGATAATAACCTAGGTAGTTTCAGCTTTGATTTCGGCACTTCTGCCGGTTATTCTGTCCGCTGCATGCGCGACGCCAACACCGGCCTCATCCCCGGCTGCACCGATCCTCTTGCCAACAACTACAACCCGCTCGCGACCATCAATGAGGGTTGTGAATACACGTCAAGTAACGATACGCTTTTTTGCACTGAAATAACGACTCCGTTGGGACCTGGTCTTGATTGGGCTTTTTGGATTGAGGGTTTATCTAATTTGGGGCTTGCATCAACTGATTATTATGAATGGACAAACTGGCCAAGTATCGTATTTAGCGATAATGGTCAAGCACGGTTGGTGGGTGATGTAGTGGCGCTCAACAATCCTGCAAACGGATGGCATGTGGACATAACGCTTTATGAAGGCATGGACTGGGCAAGTTGGAGTGCCAACGGTGGTTTGTACATGGACAACCTAGGCATGAGCGTTGAGAGTCATACCACTTGGAATTTTTATAAACTCGCCGCTACAATTTCGCGCTTAGATGGCTTCGGAGATTTTGAAGGTGATGAGCTGTTACTCACTCATCAGCCGTCAAATCATGCATACGGCTATCAGTTTGGTGTGGGCGCGAATAATAGAAATTTCAATAATGGTGGCAGCGGTATGTTTTTTTATTCTGGGGTAGTCGGTGGCGTGAATGTAAATGGCCATGGTGATTTGACCATGAATTTTGAGTGCGGCTATACCAATGTCTGGCCCGCCACCATCTTCGTCTACAACGACCTAAACGGCAACGGCACACATGAAGAAGACGAGCCCGGACTTGGCAACTGGCCTGTGTTGGGCAACGACATCAATGGGTTGGTGTGGACCAACAGCAATGGTAATGTTTTCCTGCCGCTCACCGCAGGGCAGTATGAGTTCACGGTACTTAATACAACGGACAACTGGATTAACACTTCTCCAAACAGCGTTACCATCGACCTCACCTCAGGTCCTGCAACAGCGGCGTTTGGCATGCAAGTAATTCCCGGCGAAGCAGCAGTGACGGTGAGTCCGTATCAAGGTTTTGCCGATATCATCCATTGTACTAATGGCTATGAGTCGGGCGTGTACCTCGAAAATATCGGCTCGCAAACGGTGAGCGGTTTTATGACGCTCTCGTGCGACCCGCTCTTTACGCCGGGTGCGGATAGTTACTTCACTACGCCGCCTATTGAAACAGGTCCGGGATACGCGCTTTGGAACATTGAAGATTTCATGCCGGGTGAATTCGAATTACTCACTTTCCACATCGCCGGACCAGGAGTGGAGTATCTCAACCAGTCGTTCACTTTCGACTTCGACATCACTCTGCTCGATCCACAAGGCAACGTGATTTACAACGATAACTGGAGCGTCACTCCCATTGTGGCGTGTGCATACGACCCAAATGATATTACCGGTTTCCCCGAAGGTCTTTCCGCTCCTCACGAAGAGGGCTACACCATTGAGCACTTCATATTGCCCGATAACATGGTTGAGTTTCGTGTGCGCTTCCAAAATACAGGAACACTTCCGGCGGAAGACATCGATATCTACATCCCCATCGACCCTAACCGATGGGAATTGAGCACTATTTATCCGCTTATGCGCTCGGCTGAAATGCAGGTTGTTTGCTTGCACGACGATGGCACAGTCGATTTAAGTATTCTAGAGCATGAATTGCCTGAAGGAGTAGTGGCAGAAGACCTTCTTATTTTTAGTTTCGAGGATATTTTCTTGCCCGATAGTGTAAGCGATGAGCAAGGATCGCATGGATACGTCTTTTTCCAAATGCGAGCTAAAGAGGGATTGTTGCCGGGCGATGAAATCAACGCGCAAGCCTTCATTTACTTCGAGCAGAATCCACCGATTATGACCAATGAAACCTACCATGTAATTTTCGATTGCAATTCGTTTACACCGATGACGGGCGATGCCGAATTGTGTGCGGGTGATGATTTGCTCTTCAGCGCATCGCAACCATATGTGGATGAGTACGCATGGAATATCAACGGACTCGAGGGTAGCAACAACATCTTCATTTATGAAGGAATCGAAGCAGGCGATTACACCTTGCAGTTGAACACTTCGAATGTGTTGTGTCCGCTCGGTGAGGACCACGAAGTGAACATCACGGTGCATGAATTACCCACACTCGACTTACCGCTCGATGCAACTGTATGCGAAGGCGCAAGCATCACGTTCGATGCAGATAGTGATGGAAACGTTTCATGGTCGAATGGAGCAAACACCGATGATATCATCGAAGCCACCGAAAGCTTCACAGTAACCGCAACATCGGTGGGTGCGGGTGGTTGCAACGTGAGTGAAGATTGGTCGGTGACAGTGAATGCGCTGCCGAATGCCGTGGTTGATATTGCTGGTAATGTGCTCACCGCGCAAGATGGCACATCATGGCTATGGACTGTGAACGGTGTGGATGCCGCAACTACCCAAAGCATCACTGCAGAGGTGGATGGCAACTATCAAGTGGTGGTCACCAACGAATTCGGATGCACTGCAGAAAGCGATGTGATAGAAATGGATATCACCAGCACGCTTGAGTTCTCGTTGTCAAACCTTACGCTCTATCCGAATCCGATGAACGAACTGGCTCGCCTAGAACTGCCGAAGGGTACATTCGACATCGCATTGTATGACATGATAGGCGCTTGTGTGCGCGTGATGGCCAACCAACAAGGCACAGTGGTCATTGAGCGAGAGTCGTTGACGAGTGGGGTGTATCAGGTGCGCATAACGCAAGGAGATCAGAGTAAGAGTTTGAGGTTGGTGGTGGAATAATCCGAAAGACTAGTTGCTGAACTAGGCGTTTTATAGTGAAGGCCGCCTCGATCTCAAGAGGCGGCTTTTTTCAACCGAGGGGTTAATGTTGACGAGTAACTAAATTCTTCGTTTTTAGCAAAACCCAACAAAACTGACCAAGACAGTTGGTGTTTCAAGCAACGCATCCTTTACAACAGAATTCTGTTCATAATTCAGCACATTCAAATCAGGAAATCGCCCCAACAAATTAACTTTATACATATTTTTTCAATAATAAACAATTAACCACACACTACATGTCATTTAGAAAAACACTATGCTGCTTCTGTATTTTGATTGCACTGATCGCTTGCAATCATACCCATGGTCAATTGCTCATTCCATTCTCGGACATGCCTGTTGCGCCATTTAATAATACAAACTTCGTTTCTAAGGCAATAGATTTTGACAACGACGGAGATGACGATGCTTTCGGTTATACAATTGGTTCCAATTTCTCGGGTCGGCTTTTTCGTAACGATGGCAATATGACGTTCAGCGATGTCACGGTTGCATCCAATTTCCCATTACGGCCGAATGGAATGGCTGCTGATTTAGATAAAAATGGTTTTATGGACATCTATCATTGGGTAGGTGATACAATTGAATTTTATCTCAACCTTGGGGGATTTTTTGGAAGTACGAATTGTTCAAGCTTTCTGCTAACAGAAACTTTCTCTGTTGCTATTCAGAATGTAAGGGGTTTGCGTTTCTCTGACTATAATGCCGACGGTGTTTATGATATTCTATTGCTTGAAAACTTTTCTAACGTCACTCGAGTTTGGGCCAAGCGGGGTCAACTCGATTGCGGAGGTTCTTCGAGTTATAGCTTGACACCTTCAGCACCAGAACTGATTCTGGAATTATTTGACACAACCGACCCTGTGTTTGCTTTGGCAGACCTCAATAATGACAGTTCATTCGATTTACTTATTGGCACTGGCCAAGGAGGGCCCTTCGGATCTGGGTACAACAATTACAACTATTCAGTCTTTTTAAATGATGGAAACGGAGCTTTTCAAGAATTCTCCAACTCAGGATTTAATCTTGGAAGGAGCAGTGCCTTTGGGAGCTTAGGTGAGTTCAATAATGATGGGTTAGTAGATATTTTTTCCGGTACAGCCGATTGCTGTGTAGGTGGCACGGGGGGTGCGGGAAATATTAATCCACTTTATGTTTTTACCTCAAACTCACCAATAAACTATTCGTCATCCACAACTTCAATGCTTCGTGCAACTGACAGAAAGTACTACAATGTCGGCTCTGTAGTAGACATAAATCTCGATCGCCTGCAGGATGTGGTTTGGACCGATATATATGCATATGCATTCAGTAGTTCAGCACTTCAGTGCTACATCAACGATAGTGATGGCACATTCATAGAAGAGTCCGTTGCGCTGGGTATTAACGCTGGCACATCCCCCTCACCAGTGCTGCATTGCAGCCAGTTGAGTTCAACAATTGATATGAATTCCGACTACAAACCCGACCTGCACATCATGTCCTTTGGCACGTACGATCAAACTTTTTATAATAACTATACGAAAATCAACAATAGTGAGAATAATTCTGTAAAGCTGAAACTTGATGCTTGCGAGGGGCTAAGAGAGGGTTGGGGCGCTCGAGTGCGCTACAAATGTAATGGTACGTGGAGCTACCAGCAGCACACAGGATATTCAAACTCCAATTATCCATATATGTATCTTGGAATGTCTGACGCAGTCATGATTGATTCTCTTGTAGTTGACTGGGTGGGGGGAGCAACAAGTACATTAACAGACGTAAGCGCCGGCAATTTTATTACCGTAACTGAAAACGTGAGCTGCGCTAACTATTCGGCAGGATCGGTGCTATGGGTGTTTAACGACATTAATCAAGATTGCATTTTTCAAGCTGGAGAGGTCGGGGTTCCCGGTGTTACATTGGAAATCCAGCCAATGAACCAGGTTTTTCAAACAGATAACTCTGGAACAGTATATCTCGATTCATTGGCAAGTGGCGAGTATACGATTGTTCTTAACACAGGCGACAATTGGTCTGAAAACTGTTCAAGTCTTTTAACCTTCGAAATCTCAGGTTCGCCAGAATTCATATTTGTACCTATTGTCTCCACCAACCCTTGCCCATCTCCCAACATCACTATTACATGTCCTACCATGCGAAGGTGCTCCGAAAATGCATGGCCTATATACGTTTATGCTTGTAACGATAATTTAGGTACAGGAATTCTCGAAAATGCATACCTGCAAGTAGAGCTCGATGAGAGCATCATTGTCGATTCTGCCACAACTCCTCCATACACCATGGTCGATGGTTTGTACCAATTTGATATCGGTAGTTTGAACCCGGGTCAATGTGCCAGTCTAACCATAAACGCCAACTTCTCGTGCGACCTTGAACTGGGTGAAACACTCTGCATGGAAGCCACGCTGTATCCTGTGCCTGAGTGCAACGAGGTTGAAGTACCCGGCCCCGGCGAGTGCACCGAGCCATGGGATCACTCGAGTCTGGAGGTGGAAGGCGAATGCGATGAGGACACAGGCACTATCACCTTTACCATTGAAAACGATGGCGAGGCCATGGTATGCGAAAGTGAAGTGCGCGTTTATGTTGACGGTGATCTCTTCGCTACGTATTACATCCAACTCGGCGCTGAGTCGGACACTACGTTTACATTTCCAACCAATGGAGGCACATGGATATTGCAGGCCGACCAGCACCCACTGCACCCCGGCAACTCCCACCCCAACGACCACGTGGAAGGTTGCGGTGATATCGAAGGTGAAGGCGATGGTGATGACGATGACGAAGATGGAGACAGTGATGATGATGATGAATGGGAGCCTGGTCTTGTAGACGACCTTCCTTGTGGTGATGAATCACCCTTCGTGGACCAGTATTGCGGACAAGTTGTAGGCAGCTTCGACCCCAACGACAAACAGGGCTTCCCCGGTGGTATTGGTGAGGCAAATGAAATCCTGCCCAACGAACAGTTGCAATACCTCATCCGCTTCCAAAACACAGGAACGGCTCCTGCTTACACCGTTGTCATTCGCGATACGCTCGATACCGATCTTGATATCTTCTCGGTTACACCGGGAGTGTCGAGTCACGACTACACATTTACCATGTATGGCGAGCGCGTGTTGCAATGGACCTTCAACAGCATCATGCTGCCCGACAGCTTCTCGAATGAAGAAGAAAGCCACGGGTTCATCACGTATACCGTAAACCAACTTCCAGACTTGCAGGACGGCACAGCTATCAACAACAGCGCTGCCATCTACTTCGACTCCAATGAGCCGGTCATTACCAACACAACGCTGCACACCATCAATCGTTGCTTGTTCAGTGAAACGCAGTCTACTATCGATGTCACCGCGGTCAACGAATATGTTGCCCCCGATGGGCAGTTGTATGATCAATCCGGTACTTATACCGCTGTTATTGATAATGACGAAGGCTGTGACTCCACTATTACCATCAATCTCACCATAACGGTGGGTGTTTTGGAGTTGGATAATCCGGGCATACGCGTGTTCCCTATTCCTGCTTCGCAAACCATCACAGCGATGTGGAACGGCGATGCGACAACCTTCACCATCACAACTCCTGATGGACGATTGGTGCGCAGCGGTCGCATTATAACGGGATCAAACGTTATCGACATCAGTGCACTTGCCTCGGGCACATACGTCTTGAAAGCCGATGATCGTGTGACGCGGTTTGTGGTGAAATAAACTATTTTCGGATGATGAGTGAAAGGCCGTTCCTGTTGAGGGCGGCCTTTTTTAAGTACTAATTACTAAGTACGAAGTACCGATAGGAAAGGAGGTTGTATGAGGACTTTTATGCGTAACCGTACTTAGTCCTTTGTACCTAGTACTTAGTCCTTG
Source organism: Flavobacteriales bacterium (assembly GCA_046303175.1). Classification (GTDB taxonomy): domain Bacteria; phylum Bacteroidota; class Bacteroidia; order Flavobacteriales_D; family Sanyastnellaceae; genus JAIBBG01. The sequence continues at coordinate 1,824 of JBKCGW010000291.1, read as the reverse complement.
TATAAAGCTTCTCATTTGGTTGAAAGTTCTTCTCTCATTCCATAAGAGCCTACAGTAAAACCCATTGAAATCAAGCGTTTTGGAATTTGTTAATATCCACACCGCATTATTGATTGCTTTCGAAAATCCTTCAATTATTTGAAAGCGAGCAGTCTACTTTGCATCACCTTAAAGTGGATTGCGTTGAAACTTCGTCTGAAACATGGATTGGTCGTGTTGTTGTGTTTGTCGCTCGTTGCGGCGGCGCACGCGCAATTGCCAACCTACGTTCCTGAATCGGATCTGGTGGCGTGGTATAGCTTTAATGGCAACGCCAACGATGCATCCGCCAACAACCTTGCGGGCAACACAGTCGATGTAGAAAGTGTTAGCGATCGCAGTGGTTATCCGCAAAGTGCCTATCGCTTCAATGGACAGAGCAGTCAAGTGGTAGTGCCGTTCAATTCAGCATTTAATTCTTTCCCGTTTTCTGTTTCCTTGTGGTGCCGACCCGAGGCCGATGACAACGGCTCTATGCTCATTCAGCAGTATTCCAACGCTTCGTGGAACGGCTGGGTGATGAGTATGAGCGGCACAGGTACGGCGCAGCAAACCATTTCGCCCGGTTACATGCTCGACGCACCGCCAACATGTAATGGTGTTGTTTCGAGCGCCGCGTGCGCAACGGGCATCAACTACAGTGCGGATGTGTTCGACAACCAATGGCACATGCTCACGTTTACGGTGGATGGCGATAGCGGACGCTTCTATTACGACGGCATCTTGCAAACCACGCAGGAGTGGACGGGACCCGCAGGTGCGCCCACGGGAACGAATGACCTTCGAATCGGTGGTACCGATATGGGAAGCTTGTATTTTTTCAATGGAACACTCGATGATGTGGGTATATGGAGCAGAGCGTTGACAGCTGTTGAGGTGGAGACGCTTTATTTAACCTTGCCGCCTATTGCGGGCTGCACAAATACAAATGCGTGCAATTATTTGCCGGAGGCAACCATCAACGATGGTTCTTGTGTGTTCAACTGCGCCGGTTGTATCGACCCGTGCGCTTGCAACTACAATCAGAACGCAGCCTACAATGATGGCTCGTGCGATTACTCGTGCAACCAGGGCATGACGTTTATAACCGTCTTCAACGATGCTAACGCCAATGGTAGTTTTGAATCAGACGAACAGCCCATGCAGTATTGGCCGGTGAACATTGTGGAGCTGGAGAAGATTGTATATACCGATGCGGCGGGCATGATACTGGTGCCGTTGCCTGCAGGAACCATCCACTATGAACTAATAAACACAACACCTGATTGGTTCAACACCACGTCGGCTCAGGTGGAGGTAGTTGTGCCGGGCAATACACAAGCGCTTTTCGGATTGCAGCATAGCGCAGATTTGGGACAAGCAGAGGCTGAGATACTTCTTGGTTACTATGAGTTCATGCACTGCGATTACGGCTTGGAAAGCGGTCTGTATGTGCGTAACACGGGTGGACAAGTATTGCACGGAACCGTTTCACTTACGTGCGATCCGGCATTCAATCCGTCGGCGGCACTTTCGTTGAGTGTGCCTCCTTCGATTTCCGGTCCCGGTTTCGCCCACTGGAACGTGGAAGATTTGAAGCCTTGGGAAACACGCTTGCTTGCCTTTTTTGTGGCGGGTCCCGGTAGCCAATTTTTGGGGCAAACTTTCGAATACACGATCGAAATAGAATTGCTGAATGCATTCAATGAGCCGGTGCTGAATAACCTCTTCAATGCGCAAAGGGAAGTTCGCTGCGATGAGCAACCTGCTCGTTTGCAATCCGACCCGAGAGGATTCAACGATATA
>JBKCGW010000290.1:0-1589 GCA_046303175.1 Flavobacteriales bacterium | reverse complement strand
TCATGGCCGTGTGTGTTGTGTTTTCCATCTTACAGTGTTTTGAATTCAATGCTAAACGTGCTTCCTTGGTTGGGCTCGCTCACCAAACTAATCTTCCCTTTATGCGCTTCTACGATGGTCTTCACGTAGAAAAGCCCAAGGCCGTATCCGCGCACCGAATGCAGATTGCCGGTGGTAACGCGATAGAATTTTTCGAAGATCATTTTTTGGTTTTCCTTGTCGATGCCAATGCCGTTGTCGACAAAATCGATGCGCATCCATCCGGGTTTGGAGCTGGTGCGTATTTCGATGCGCGGCTCCTGCGCGGTGTACTTCGCGGCGTTGTCGATGAGGTTGAAGAGCACGTTGGTGATGTGCACAGGGTCGCCTTTGATGCGGTGTTGCGTGGCGTTAAATGCCGGAGTGATGCTACCCTCGGCTTCTTCCACTTGCATGCGAAACGTGTCGACAGCTTTTTGCAGCAGTTCATGCACGTCGATTTCCTTGTGTTGCAGAGCTACTTTTTTCGGACTCAACGAGGCGATTTGTAGCACGCGCTCAACCTGACTCTTCAGTCGTGAGTTTTCGTTTTGGATGATTTGAACGTAGCTCTGTATGCGATCGGTATTGAGGTTCGTCAATGCGCCTTGAATAGCATCGGCCGAGAGCCCAATGGTCGATATGGGCGTCTTCAATTCGTGTGTCATGTTGTTCACGAAGTCGGTGCGTATTTCCGAAAGCCTCTTTTGCTGAAGCATCACGTGCACGGTGTAGCTGAAGAAAATGACGATGAGTAGAATGACGATGCTCGAATACATCCAGAAGTCCAGTTGCTGCAAGATGAAGGAAGATTTGTTGGGAAACACAACACCGAAATAGTGTCCGTCGGGTTCGAAATTTTCCAATTTGTGTATCTGTTTCGCTTGTGTGCGCTCAATACCTGGCTTGAAGGAAATCTTGCTTCCAAACACGATGGAATCGTTGAAGCAGTCGTAAATACCGTATTCAAAGTCTTCCAATAAATGCGATCGACGAAATTCATCCTTGAGTAAATTCTCCAACAAATAAGGTTGGGGTGTGTCGTTGATATTGGCAATGAAGTAATTGTTGGAGACTTGCCGAACCGGTTCAGTTGCGGCAGAATCGCGGTTCATCACACGAATGGTTTGCACCACCTCGCTAATCGCTACAAACGCCCTTCGGTTGAATTGCTCTTCTTGCAGCGCGTAGGCCTTGCGCACCCAAAACACCTGTCCGGCGATGACGATGCCGAGCGATACAATGGCAAGTGCAATAACGATGATGATGGTTCTTCTGCTCATAGAGTTTGAATGCGGTGAAAGTACTTTTTTTTTCTAACCGCAAAGTCGCAAAGAATGCAAAGAGATTTTTTCTTTGCGCTCTTTGCGCCTCTGCGGTTAAACAATCATTCAGCTTAGATTTGACGTCCAAATACTAACCCCATGAAAGCATATGTATTCCCCGGCCAGGGCTCTCAGTTCCCGGGCATGGCTCAAGACCTATACAACAGCTCAGCAAGTGCCAAGGCCATGCTCGAGCAGGCCAACGATATTCTTGGTTTTCGCATTACCGATATCATGTTTAGTGGT
>JBKCGW010000289.1:0-1355 GCA_046303175.1 Flavobacteriales bacterium | reverse complement strand
CCAGTACCCAGTACCCAGTACCCAGTACCCAGTACCCAGTCCCTAGTCCCCAGTCCCCACCTCCAACCTAAACCCCACCCCATGCACATTCACAATCGCGATGCGTGAATCTTCGCTGAGGTGCTTGCGCAGTTTGGTGATGAATACGTCCATGCTGCGACCGACGAAATAACTGTCGTCGCCCCACACCATGTTGGCGATGATTTCGCGCTCGATAACTTGACCTGCGTGCGTTGCCAGAATCTTCAGCAGGTCGGCTTCTTTCTTGGTGAGTTTGATGCGCTTGCCTTCTAGCGTGAGCTCGAAGTTCGAGGCATTGAACTCATAGCTGCCTATCGTGTAGCTGTTTTTCTCTTTGATGTCTTCCTTGAATTTCGGATTGCGTTTCAAGATGGCCTTGATGCGCAGTATCAATTCCTCGGCACTGAAGGGCTTGGTGATGTAGTCGTCGGCGCCCAGACGAAGTCCTTTGATTTTGTCTTCTGTCATCTCGCGAGCGGTGAGGAAAATGAGGGGCACTTCGCTGTTGACTTTGCGAATGTCTTCGGCCAATGAAAATCCGTCTTTCTTCGGCATCATGATATCGAGCAAGCAGAGGTCGTATGCTTCTTTGTTGAATTGCATCAGTCCTTCCTTGCCGTCTTTACACAGATGGACCTTAAACCCTTCCGCCTTCAAAATATCTTGTACTACGAAACCGAGGTTGGTGTCGTCTTCCACCAACAGAATCATGGCTGTGTGCGTTGTGTTTTCCATCTTACAGTGTTTTGAATTCAATGCTGAACGTGCTTCCTCGGTTGGGCTCGCTCACCAAACTAATCTTCCCTTTATGCGCTTCTACGATGGTCTTCACATAGAAAAGCCCAAGGCCGTATCCGCGCACCGAATGCAGATTGCCGGTGGGACCGCGATAGAATTTTTCGAAGATCATTTTTTGGTTGTCTTTGTCGATGCCAATGCCGTTGTCGACAAAATCGATGCGCATCCAACCGGGTTTGGAGCTGGTGCGTATTTCGATACGCGGCTCCTGTGCAGTGTACTTCACTGCGTTGTCGATGAGGTTGTAGAGCACGTTGGTAATGTGCACCGGGTCGCCTTTGATACGGTGTTGCGTGGCGTGAAATGCCGGAGTAATGCTTCCCTCGGCTTCTTCTACTTGCATGCGAAACGTTTCGACGGCTTTTTGCAGCAACTCGTGTACGTCAATTTCCTTTTGCTGAAGTGCCACTTTTTTCGGACTCAACGAGGCGATTTGTAGCACGCGCTCAACCTGACTCTTCAGTCGTGAGTTTTCGTTTTGGATGATTTGAACGTAGCTCTGTATGCGATCGGTATTGAGGTTCGTCAATGCGCCT
>JBKCGW010000288.1:0-7154 GCA_046303175.1 Flavobacteriales bacterium | reverse complement strand
GAACCCGACCTGAAGAAGGACATCGTTTCCTTGAATCTGGTAAAAATCCTCGATGTGAAGGATCAGGTTATCCATCTCGAAGTGAAGGTGAGCAACCCTGCGATGCACAGCAAAATGCGCATGCGCGAAGCGGTGTCATTTGCTATTGAACGCACGTTGGGGAAAGATTTTAAAGTGGAATGCGAAGTGCTGCCCATCAGCGGCGACGAACGTCATGGCGAATTGCGCAAGGTGCTTCCGGGCGTGAAGCACATTATCGCAGTGGCATCCGGCAAAGGTGGAGTAGGGAAGAGCACGGTGAGTGCCAACCTGGCTGCCGGTATGGCTCGTCGCGGTTACAAAGTAGGATTGCTCGATGCGGATATTTACGGACCATCGGCGCCAACGATGTTTGACTTGGTGTATGAAAAACCACGCGTGATTGATGTGGATGGCAAGAGCATGCTGGAGCCGATTGAGCAATACGGTGTAAAGGTTCTTTCCATCGGCTTCTTTGCCGAAGTGAATCAGGCAGCGGTATGGCGCGGCCCCATGGCCACTAAGGCACTCAATCAGTTGGTGAACGATGCTTACTGGGGTCCACTCGATTATCTCTTTTTGGATCTTCCTCCGGGAACGGGCGATATTCATCTGTCGATCGTACAATCCATTCCGCTCGATGGCGTGGTACTCGTGAGCACCCCGCAAACAGTTGCTCTCGCCGATGCGCGCAAGGGGGCTTACATGTTTCGCATGCCGGCCATCAACATCCCGATTGTGGGCATGATCGAGAACATGGCGTGGTTTACCCCCGAAGAATTGCCGAACAACAAATACTACCTTTTTGGAAAGGATGGAGCCAAGAATTTGGCGGAAGAACTCGAAGTACCATTCCTGGGCCCGTTGCCGCTCATTCAAAGCATTCGAGAAGCAGGCGATGCAGGTCGTCCGGCCATTATGCAAGAAGGAACACCGGCTGTTGAGCAGTTGAACGCAATCTTGGATACCTTTGAGCGAGAAATGCGCATGCTGCCTTTCCGAAAGAAAACCAACGCTGCCGTTTCAACCGAACCTTCCTGATATGAGCGAACGATCTCTTTTCGAACGTGTGAATGAATCTCTCAACACCATTCGGCCCTATTTGGAAGCCGATGGTGGGAATATCTCTTTGATTGAAGTAACCGAAGACCTTACAGCACGCGTGGAATTGCACGGCGCCTGCAGTAGCTGCTCCATGAGCGTGATGACTATGAAGGCCGGTGTGGAAGGCGCCATACGCGCAGCTGTCCCCGAAATCAAATCGGTAGAGGCTGTCAACGGTTTGTCGCTTAACTAGTGCACAACGCTGAGTCGCTGCCTGTTGAGGCTGCGTCCTCCATCATTCATTTCTACGATGTAAATACCCGGTGTGAGTGAACTCACATCGATACGTGCGCCTCGCTGTTGAATAGCTATTCTTCCCTCGGATGTGTACACTGTACTGATGGTATTGTCTATGGCTCCCGTTATCCATACTTCGTGTTGAGCAGGATTAGGATATAGTTGCATGGATGTCTTTGTGAGAATTTCTTCGGTTGATGTAAGCACTTCGCGATAGGTGCAATCGAGCTCGAAGCCGCACACGTGATGCGCCAAGAAATTGCTTGAAATAGCGAGGGTAGTATCGTAAATGGCTTGGTTAGCGATATACGCCACGTGACCGGCGTTGTCGTTGATTTCAAAGCAATGCTCCAGTCCGATGGAGGTCATGCGCTGGCTAATAGGAATGCTGCCTTCGGTAACTGCAACGGGTAAAAAGCCGCTAAACACAAACATCGTTGAATCGATGGGAACGGTAGCATCGTTCTCGCCGTGAAACAAACATGATGAGACATTCTCGTCTTCATCGATCCATGCGTTGTCGCCCAATGCACCGCAATGGCTCACCAACGCACGCACGTGAGAAGGGTAACCCGGACTTCCGCTCACGCCTTCCACACCGCCTTCCAATCCGGTTGCTTGTTGGTTCATAAACGAAGGAAGTTCGTCTTGATCCATGAATGCATGGTGTAATGCCATGAAGGCACCGGCTGAAGAACCAAAGGTGAAAATCATTTCAGGATCGATGCTATAGGTATTCCCATCTTCTGCCACGTTCTTGCGGAACCAGCGAATGGCGCCGCGCAAATCTTGAACCGCGCGGAGAACGGCTTGCGAGAAGGAGTCGTCCAAATCGGAAAGAAAGGAAACTCCCATGCGGTAATTGATTGAAGCGACTACATATCCCATGCGAGCGAAATCTTCGCACAGTGGAACCATGTCGGGACCGGCCTTATCGCCGGAAATGAAAAAGCCTCCGTGGCACATGATGATTAACGGACGATTCGTAATGCCATCGCCTGCAGGCTCGTAAACGTCCATGTACAATTGTTCATTAGCTCCCGTGCTGGCAGTGGCCGATCCGTAAAGTACATCGGTTGTAATAGAGACATCCGAGAAGATGCGGTTGAGGTATCGGTTGCCGTCGCATTGAGCGATGAACGTAAGCGCGATGAAATTAAAAATGGCGAGTAAGAGTATTTTCATAGGGGTAAATATAGTCTGCTTGGAATAAAATGAAAGTCTGCCACAAAGCTAGAATCCGTTTTCAATGTTAACTGCATGCGAATAGTCTAGTAATTTTCTTTTTTCATTGCTGCCAAGCGTGCAACATCCTTCTACATTTGTCGCCATGCAAACGGACCCGAAAAATTCGAATTGGATGTATTTGTTGCGTACGACGCAGCAGCATCACGTTCAACTTAGTCTGCTTGCCGATCAGAAGGCCAACATTTTAATTGCCAGTAACTCCATCATTCTATCCCTCACGCTTTCGCGGCTGGAAGTTCTTCAGGATTACTGGTGCACGTATTCCATGTTAGTGATGGCCATTGCATCCATCGTACTAGCACTTTTTGTTGTTGCTCCTTTGTCTCTACCGAAGAGAAGACCTAAATTGAAGGAAGAGCAATTCAATTCGCTTTTTTTTGACCATTTTTCCCAGCTCTCGCATGAAGAGTATCAAGCTCACATGAAAGGAATAATGGAGACTCCTGAGGAGGTTCAGCGTGCAATGGTCAAGGATATCTATCAAATAGGAAAGGTTCTGCAAGGTCGCAAGTATCCTTTCTTGAAATTTAGTGCACTCGTATTTGTTGTCGGTGTTTTGTTGTCGATTGTCCTTCTCGCGGCACAATTCTCTATGTCCTGAGTATTGTATGTGATTTAGTTTGCATTGGTTTTCTTGTTCAGCCCTCTTGGCGATGCGTAAACCTTCGGCCGATTAGTTTGTTATTCATGTTCTTGGATGCGTATTATCTTCGCGCCGTTTAGGAAAATTGCATGATTGAAACCGATATCATAATTGTTGGAGCAGGCCCATGTGGCTTGTTTACCGTATTCGAAGCCGGATTGTTGAAGCTGCGTTGTCATTTGATTGACGCTTTACCACAGGCGGGCGGACAGCTCACTGAGATTTACCCTAAGAAGCCCATCTACGACATACCCGGCTTTCCCGAGGTATTGGCCGGCGACCTCATCGATCATTTGATGAAGCAGGCGGCGCCTTTCAAGCCGGGATTCACCCTTGGAGAGCGATGTGAGTCGTTCGAGAAAACCGACGATGGACAGTTCATCGTAAAGTCAAGCCGCGGCACCTTGCACAAGGCCCCGGTTGTAGCGATTGCAGGAGGACTGGGATGTTTCGAACCGCGCAAACCGCCCATTGGAAATATCGGTCAGTTTGAAGACAAAGGAATCGAGTACATCGTGCGCGATCCTAATTTCTATAAAGGCAAACGCGTCATCATCAGCGGTGGTGGAGACAGCGCGCTCGACTGGTCGATTTTACTCGCCAATGGAGTGGCTTCACAAGTAACCCTGATTCACCGAAGTAAGAGTTTCCGTGGGCATCCGGATAGTGTTCAAAAGGTGCTCGATATGTCGGCTTCGGGAAAAATCAAACTCATTACCGATGCCGAAGTGGTTGGTTTGAATGGAGCGGATCACTTGGAGTCCATCGAAGTGGATGTGCAGGGAGCTGACAAACAAACCCTCACTACCGACCATTGGTTGCCGTTGTTCGGTTTGTCGCCGAAGCTCGGGCCATTGGCCGATTGGGGACTTAACATCGACAAGAATTCGATTGAAGTAAATACATACGATTACAGTACGAATGTTCCCGGCATTTATGCCATTGGTGACATCAATACCTACCCCGGTAAGCTGAAGCTCATTCTTTGTGGGTTTCATGAAGCGACCCTCATGGTACAGAGTGCTTTCAAGCGTATTTACCCGGATAAGAATTATGTCTTGAAGTACACCACCGTGAATGGAGTGACCGGATTCTAAGATTGCTTTACTTTCGCCTTATCTATGGAAAATATCATTCACGTTACGGTTGTTGATCGCGAGGGAAAAGAGCATTCGCTGGAAGCCCCAACCGATATGAACATGAACATGATGGAGCTCTGCAAAAGCTATGAGCTCCCGGTGGAAGGCACATGCGGTGGCATGGCGATGTGCGCCAGTTGCCATATGTACATCCTTTCTGACCATGCACTTCCGGAGCGCAACGACGATGAAGAAGCCATGCTCGATCAGGCTTTTTTCGTGAAGAGTAATTCAAGGTTGGGTTGTCAGCTGCATTTGGCCAACGATATGGATGGCTTGAAGGTGCAGCTTGCTGAAGTTAGCGGCTAGATTCATATTGTATTCCACTTCGTATGGGGAGCTCCATTGTGAAGTATCCATCCCTTAAACAATTGAGGATAGGTCAGGAATGACATTCCCTTTTGCTTGTAGTAGGGGTGAAGTAGTCTTTGCAATTTGGGTAAGTTGTAGCAGGGAACCCCGGGAAAATAATGATGTTCTAGGTGAAGGTTTGAATAAATGAAAATCCAGTTCCAACAGGCATTAGATTGAATAAGGGTGCTCCATTTTGCGGGATCGGTCGAATCGATATGGTAGTGTTGTCCCATGCGGTTAATGGCAAAAGCTATGGGGAAAAAGATGAACACGGGGAGTAGATAGGCCTTTGTTAAAACAGATAAACCGAAAAACTGATAAAGCACGATTGCTGCGACAACATGCACGCATAGCGCTAAAAATAGTTCAAGTCTAATAGTTCGTTGTACCTGCTTTTCGTAGGTTGCTGTTTCCTTAGCCGCAGCTCGGAAATAGATTACAAAAAGGAAAGGAGTCGCATAGAGTATTTTCAGCAGTCGGCTGTTTTTTTTGGGCGACAAATGGTTTCGCTTTGGGTCGTCCATTGATCCCAGTTCAGCATGATGGTCGAGGTGCCAACGGGTGAATTGGGTGGGTGAGATACCGGAAGGAATGGCATAGAGCAGGGACAGCAGGCGTTCTGTTTTTGGGCGTATTTCATTGAATACACAATGATGCAGCACCTCGTGAAGCAGAACGGTGAAATTGAAGATGGTTAACCCAAGAAGAGCGCTTGCCGGAATCCAGAACCACCATGAGTTAATATTTACTATGCCTGCATAGCAAAGGATTAACAAGGCGTATTGACGTGCGAGAAGAGCCCCGTGCCTCCATGGATTTTTGTGGTGGAGCTTTTTCAATTCTTCTCTTGAAATGACTCTATTCAATTCGCGAAGAAGTACTTGTGCGTGCCGGCTGTAATACCGTTGCTTCATAACGGCAAATTTAATGGGGCTTTTGTACCTTCGCGACCCTCTAATATCCAAATCTCACTATGAAGCGTGTGCTTATTACCGGTGCAGCCGGGTTCTTGGGGTCGCATTTGTGCGATCGTTTTATCAAAGAAGGCTACCATGTTATCGGCATGGACAACCTCATCACCGGCGATTTGAAAAACATAGAGCATTTGTTCCCATTGGAGCATTTCGAGTTTTACCACCACGATGTTTCTAAGTTCATTCACGTGCCGGGTCCGCTTGATTACATCCTGCATTTCGCTTCGCCCGCTAGTCCAATCGATTACCTCAAGATTCCGATTCAAACCTTGAAAGTTGGATCGCTTGGAATTCATAATTGCCTGGGGCTCGCAAAGGTGAAAAACGCCCGCGTGCTCATCGCAAGTACGAGCGAAGTGTATGGCGACCCAACAGTGCATCCGCAAAAGGAGAGCTATTGGGGCAATGTGAATCCGGTTGGGCCGCGCGGTGTTTACGACGAAGCCAAGCGTTTCCAAGAGGCCATGACCATGGCTTACCATACGTTTCACGGATTAGAAACCCGCATTGTGCGCATTTTTAATACCTACGGTCCACGCATGCGACTGAACGATGGTCGTGTATTACCGGCCTTTATTGGCCAGGCTCTACGCGGAGAGGATCTCACCGTTTTTGGTGATGGTTCACAAACCCGTTCTTTCTGCTATGTCGATGATTTGATCGAAGGAATCTACCGCTTGCTCCTCAGCGACTACAGCGGCCCCGTGAATGTGGGCAATCCCGATGAAATCACGATTGGTGATTTTGCCGAAGAGATCATCAAGCTAACGGGCACATCGCAAAAGGTGATTTACAAGGATTTGCCAACGGATGACCCCAAGCAGCGACAGCCGGATATTACCCTTGCGCGCCAGCTTTTGGGCTGGGAACCGAAGGTGCATCGCAGTGAGGGACTAAAGATCACCTACGAGTATTTCAAATCGCTTTCGGAGGATGAACTCAACAAGGTAGAGCACAAGAATTTCGATAAGTACATTAAAAATTGATAGCATCACATCGAGTGGGGTGGAGCCTTGAAAAATGCTATTTTCGCGGCACACCCGACGGGTGAAGACTAACGACCATGATTTACAACCGACTTAAAAACAAGGAAGCCAAATTGGCCGTTATCGGTCTTGGCTACGTGGGATTGCCTATTGCGCTCGAGTTTGCTCGAGCCATCAAGGTGGTAGGGTTTGATATCAACCAAAAGCGTGTCGATTTGATGCGCAATAACATCGATCCATCGCAGGAGCTCGAGAGCTCAGCATTTGAGGGCTGTGACATTCATTTCACTGCCGATATCAACGACCTGAAAGATGTAAACTTCTTCATCATTGCAGTTCCTACCCCCATCAATCACCTCAACCTTCCTGATTTGGGACCGGTTCTTTCGGCTTCACGCACAGTGGGGCAGGTATTGAAGAAGGGCGATTATGTGGTGTATGAGTCGACGGT
>JBKCGW010000287.1:0-10836 GCA_046303175.1 Flavobacteriales bacterium | reverse complement strand
AATAAACAAAAAAATTGTCCAACCGTAGTGACCACCCAACCCACACACCCCAGCCCACACACGACTCTGTGCTCCAGGCAGCGGCGCCCAGCGCCACCCACATGCGGGAGCTCACAAACCATTGAATAATCTTCATTTATTGAGAAACAGAAACCAACACGCCACACCGGTAGCAGAGCCCAAAAAACCACCCTGCATTGCGCGTGATAGCTTGCGTGTGCGAGCAGGCGGTTCATAACCATCCGCATAGATATCGTTGTATTTATACTCGGGATGGCTCATGGTTTTTTCACGAATCTTAATCTTCGGAGCCAGCTGCAACAACGTAAAGAAAATAGGAGGACCCACGGCTGTCATGTAACCATCGCCACCCCACAACGACACACCTGCGCACAAAGCAAAACCAACAGCAAAGGTTGGCCACGCGTCGAAGTTCTGACGAGCATCGTCTTCACCTGCCAAGTAGAAGCGCATTTCATCTGTTGAGTAAATATCTCCCATCATTTCATCCTGCATGTAAAGCACACGCTCACCCTCTCCTGCCTTTGTTACACTAAACACATCATTTTTATGTATTTCCCGCAGAATGATTTTTCCACTACGCTTCTTAATGATAGTCAGGAATACCGTACCCGAGTCTTCAACAATTTTACATGGTAAGTCTCTGCCGTTCATCAACATCAAAGTGTCCTGACTTCTGGCATCATGCAAGGCAACAGCAAACAAAACGATCAATAGAAGGAAACGTGGCATGAGCAAATATAGTCGCATAATGTCACGACGATGGAATAGCCAATGCAGCTACTGACAACTGCACATCCGGAATTTTCTTGATTGCCGCTGCGCACGCCTCAATAGTCGCACCCGTTGTTATTACATCATCAATCAGTAAAACACGTTTACCGGCAAAGACGGCGGGGTCGCGCACCCAAAATATGTCCTTCACGTTCGACCAACGGGTAATTCGTCCTCTACGCGTTTGAGATGCGTTGTAGTGCATGCGCGTCAGGTTGTTGGTCGAAACCTCAATACCCAATGCGGAAGCCATACCCTGTGCTATGCAATCGCACTGATTGTATCCGCGCACGTGCAATTTCTTCGGGTGCAACGGAACCGGCACGATGACGTCGAAATCGCGCATGCGAGCCGAATCTTGCAACTCCATTGCGAACAACGCCCCCAAACGCTCGCCCACTTCCTTATCACCATGGTACTTCAATCGATGTATCAGCCTGTGTGTAATGCCGTTGCGAGGCATGTTCAAATAAGCCGTTGCAGAATGGAGTTCCACTCTTCCCCAGAAAAGTTTTTCGACGGGATTATCGGCCTCATCGTGCAAATGCAATCTAGGAAGATTGGATAAGCAATGAAGACAAATGGCAACCTCATGCTTCATTAGGCTTCGGTTGCAAGAGGAACAGTACTTTGGGAAGAAGAGTGTACCAAGGTCAGTTGCGAGGTTCATGGCGAATAATTTTTCGCCAACATTCGATCGAGTTACTAAAACACATTATTCCTAATCGGAATGTTCTATTCCATATTCAAGAATAAAGTGCAATTCGAAATCTCACTATCCGCGTGTTGTACGCAGCTGGTCTACGATTGAAGCAACAGCCGGACACACCATCGTATTCTTATAAGTAAGATCCATCACCTGCGGCATGTTCTTTCGATCGGTGTGCGGATAATCGCGGCACGCCTTGGGGCGCACGTCGTAGATACTGCAATAATTATCGCTACCCAAAAATGCGCATGGCGATAAATTCAACACCCAATCATTGTCTTCATCGATATGCAAATACTTCTCGGTAAACAACGATGGCCGCATGCCCAGATGCTTGGCAATGCGATCGATATCCACATCACGGAATATCGGCGACGTTGTTTTGCAGCAATTCGCACAGTCTAAACAATCAATGCGCTGAAAAGCTTTCTCATGCAAATCATGAAAAGCGTCATCCACATCTTTCTTCCTCGAAAAATTTTGGAGAAACTTCTTGTTCTCCTTTTTGAATTGATTGGCCTTGTTGAGGTGCTTCTTCAGTTCCTCAGGAAGTGAACTACTCATCAGTGCGGGTCGCTGAAAGCGGGGTTATTGATGAATGAAGTGTCTGTGAGAGTTTTCAAAAATGCTATCAAAGCAAGTTCATCCACTTCATCGAGATATAATCCACCACCAGCCGACTCCATGAAAGGATCGATGGTGGTGCTGATTTGTCCGCCCGTGTTGTAATGTGCTATTACCTCATTCAGTGTATTGAAACGACCGTCGTGCATATAGGGAGCTGTCAACTCAATATTCCGCAACGATGGGGTTTTGAATTTACCGCTATCGAGTGGATTACCTGTGACTGCAGCAAGTCCCGGATCAGCCGAAAAGTGTGTATCGAGTCCGTTGTTGTGCATCAGGTAATCACCCATTTGCATACCGGCCGGACCGTGGCAATGGAAGCAGTCAGCTCCTCCCCAAGGCGCGCCCGTGTTTGGATTGATACCACCCTCGGTCAAAAACAAATTGAATCCTGTTTCTTCCAATGGAGTGAATGTATACGTACCTGCGCGCTCTTTATCGAACTTCGAATTAGCACTAATCATGGTGCGCAAGAAAGAAGCCATAGCTTTTGCAGCGCGATCTTGAGTGATATCAGGGGATCCATAAGCAGCACTAAACAAGGACGGGTAAATCGGGTCTGCGCGCAAGGCATCCAATGCATTCGGCCACGTGTTGTTCATCTCAATAGGGTTGGTAATTGGCTCTATTACCTGCTCCTCCAAGGTTAGAGCGCGTCCATCCCAAAAATAATTGTAGGCCCAACCCAGGTTTACAAGTGCCATCGACTGGCGATTACCAACTGCTCCTGTAATACCAACACTAAATTGATTGGGATCTGAAAATCCATGTTCAGGTAAATGACATGAGCCACAACTTTGTGTGCCATCTGCGCTCAACTTTTTTTCCCAAAAGAGATAACGACCGAGCTCAACGCCTTCCACCGTGAGTGGATTATCGGCCGGAATATCCATAGGCGGAAAGAGAGGAGGGATTACGAGATTGTATGGCGTGGCAGAAAAGGTCGGTGGATCCGGCGGTTCGGGCTCATTGGGTCTGCACGACACCACAAACACAAACGCCATAAGAGCGATATACATCCAAAAGTTCCTCATCTTAACAAAGGTAATAAGTCTTTATTCTGAACAAAATTCCAATCGGTGAGGGTTGTCAGAAACGCAACCAGATCGGCCTGTTGCTGTGCATTCAACCCCAATGGAACAATACGCGCGTCTTTGTTGCGATGGTTTGTACCTCCTGCATTGTAAAAAGCAATTACCTGCTCCAGCGAAAGCATGCTACCATCGTGCATGTAGGGTCCGGTCAATTGTATATTCCGTAAGGTGGGTGTTTTGAAACGTCCCACATCTTCATCACGATGACTGGCGCGTGCTAACCCTTCGTCGGCGTAGACTTCTGAAAGACCGATGTTGTGTTAATCCATGTCGTTAAAAAAAACGCCGCTGTGGCATTCACTGCAGTGCGTTTGCGGAGAGAAAAACAATTCCATTCCACGCAGTTCTTGCGGATTGAGTTGACCTTTTTGTTTTTGCAAGTGCCGATCGTATCGACCATCGCCCGACATAAACGTGCGTTGAAAACACGCCAATGCTCGCGTTACCACATAGGGATCGATGCTATCACGACCATAAGCCGCTCGAGCAAGTTCCACCAAGTATGCATCTCGGTTTAAACGCGCTACCGCCGGCATCATGCCACCACTCATTTCCATGCTATCGTGAAGCGGAGCGAGGGCTTGAGTTTCTAGACTCGGCACGCCACCTTCCATCATAAACCTTTTCATCCACGCGAGATTCACGAGTGTGGGTGCATTGCGTTTGCCACTATGGCCCTGCAATCCTACTGCAGTCGTTCGTCCATCGGTGAAAGCGGCACTCAACACGTGACATGAACCGCAGTTCAGTGAACCATCATCCGAAAGTCGGGAGTCGTAAAACAGACGTCGACCCAGTTCTACTCGCAAACGAGTTGGTTCATTGCCTTCAGGATACTGAATTGGGGGAAAACCTGCAGGAATCTTGAGAGTTATTTCGCCATCAGTCAAGCTGTATTGCTGTTTCTCGTTGCATCCAACAAGAATGAAAAACAAAGCAAGACACAACAACCTCATGGCTCCAGGCTAATAGCCGCCAAGTAGTTATCCATGAAGTTATTCGTGAGATCGGGATTAGTTCCTCCATGTGTGATGGCGTCTTGTGCAATGTTCACCACATTGCCTTGATCCGGAGAGAAAATGCGATCAACGTTGATGTGCACAGCAAATACATGGTCCTCACCATCAATCGTAACGTCAAACGGTTGAGACGTGAATGTCCTGTAGCTGAAATCGTCGCCGGCATGAATCGCAATGGGAGACAACAATTCAACACCCTCCGTTCCGGTAGTGTCAGCCTTTCCCTCAAACTTCGCGAAAATGTAACCCGTATTCCACACCCAGAACATTCCTTGCGAACCCGCCACGCTCAGCGGACTTGAACTAGGGTATTGCGCTGGGTCCTGGTCTTTGTTGTAGTCACGATCGACACCGATACCGAATTTCAAAGCCGTGTACTTTCCCATGGGTAACTCTGCTGTGTAGCGATTGGTTCCGGCATAATCAGCCAAAACAAAATCTTTGATAAGTACCTCTGTTCCGTCTTCGGCAACAAGCTTAACAAACGAGAAGTAATTCATGAATTTATCACAGCGAATTCTGTTGCCAAAATCATCCAGATATACCTGCTGCATTTGAAAAGGAGCACCATCCCATCTTGCATCAAACGTTACCGTAGCTGAAGACTTTCCGGGCACAGGAATAGGCTTATCCTCTGTGCAAGACTGAATGGATAGGACCAACAACAGAAGCGTAAAAAAGTAAATGGAATGTTTCATGCGGCTTTCAATTTCAATGGAATACAAAATTAACCGACAGAAACCCGAAACGTTCACGAAAAAAACAAAAAATGACCGATATTAGATGCTTTCGCCAATCCATTAGACGATGTCATCTACCAACCGATTTACCGTAATCAAAGCCAGTGCAGGAAGCGGGAAAACCTTTCAGCTCGTGCTGCATTACCTCTCCTACGCACTGCGATTCGAAAACGAAGCCTACTACAAGCACATCCTGGCTATCACCTTCACCAA
Source organism: Flavobacteriales bacterium (assembly GCA_046303175.1). Lineage (GTDB taxonomy): Bacteria > Bacteroidota > Bacteroidia > Flavobacteriales_D > Sanyastnellaceae > JAIBBG01. Next base: position 5,639 of record JBKCGW010000287.1, on the reverse strand, counting down.
TTCCGCTGCCGCCGAAATGAAGCAGCGCGTATTGAAGGCACTCCGCGAACTGTCGGTAGGAACAGCCAATGCCGATTTAACAGAGCAGCTCACCCAGAAACTAGGAGTTGATGGCGCAGTCATTCGGAAGCGCGCTGAGAAGACCTATTCGCACATGCTGCATAACTACGGATCACTGAGCATTCTAACCATCGACAGTTTTACCAGCCGACTGGTGCGATCGTTTGCGAGAGATTTACAACTCAACAACGACTTCACGATTGAACTGAATTCGGAGGACTTGCAGGAAAAAGCGGTAGATCGTATGCTCGAGTTTATTGGTCAGGACGAGCTGCTCACCAAGTACATCCATCGCTTCAGTACAGAATTATTGGAGGAAGGAAAAGCCTGGAATCCACGACAGGAGCTCATAAACAAAGCGAAGGTGTTGTTTTCGGAAGATGGTCAGAAACCGCTGCAGCAATTGGCGGATATCGATTTGCCTCAAATCCAGGAAGAATATCTTTTGCTGATTCGAAAAATCAAAGCACACGAAGAGCGCACCCGATCGCTCATCGCGGAGCTGTTGATGCAACTCACCCATGCAGGTGTAGCAGCAGAGGACACTCCTAGAAAATCGACAGGCTACCTCAACAACCTTTCGAAGCTCGTGAAAAACAAGAAATTCACGATGCCTTCTGCCACAGCGATAACTGCTCTAAAAGATCGCACTTGGCTGAACAAGGAGGCCTCGACGGAACTGAAGATGAAAGTCAAGACCATCGAGCAGCCATTGGAATTGTTGGCCGATGAGATTGTCCTCGCCTTCTCGGAAGAAACGATGAACACCATCCGCCTGATGACCACCATCAAAGACAACCTGTATACACTTGGGTTGATTGACCGGATGAGTGAGCATGCGGCTGAAATACGCGCCGAAGAAAACATGGTGGTGCTTTCCGATTTCCATCGCATGATCAACGAGATTATTCGCGGCAACGATGCGCCTTTCATTTTCGAGCGTATTGGTGTTCGCTATAAGCACATACTGGTCGATGAATTTCAGGACACCTCGAAGATGCAATGGATGAACTTGATACCGCTCATACACAACGGTCTTTCACAAGGTCATGAAAGTATGGTGGTGGGCGATGCGAAGCAGAGCATCTATCGCTGGCGGTCGGGTTATGTGGAGCAGTTCATTTCCCTGCCCTCCATTCCACCGGAATTCGAAATGCCGTGGGCCGAAAAAACGTTCCACGACAACATTGACCTTGTACCGCTGCAAACCAATTATCGCAGCAGCGAGTCGGTGATTGAATTCAACAACCTTTTGTTTCCTGCACTGGCCGAGCAGCTCCCCTCATACAACCATGTGTATGACGAAGTAAAGCAGTACACAAAAAAAACCGAGGTTGGATTTGTGCGCTTGGTGGGCGATGTCTTGCTCACGAACAAAGATGCGGGCTACGACACCTTTGTTCAGGATGAAACCATGAAAGCAATTCAGGAATGCGTTGCGAGCGGCATATCGCCGGGCGATATTACCATACTCGTGCGATCGCATTCCGAAGGAGCATCATGCGCAGATTGGCTCAAAGAAGCCGGCTATGAATTTACCACAGCTGAAAGTGCCTTGTTGATTCACTCGGCCACAGCGCGCATCATCATGGGCTTCTTTGAATACTGGTATTATCCGCAGCGCCACTTCGCTGCATTCGACACCGTGCAGTGTATCGCTTCTATTCATCCCGTTGTATCGCTTCCGAAATTCATCGAAGATCACATCAGTATTCGCAATCAAAAACACATCGACCTCATCGGATTTCTTTCGTTGAATTTCGAAGGACTTTCAGACATTATGATTGGCGAAAATGTATTTCATCAAGCCATCTCGTTGATTCGTTCGTTGCGATTACCCTTCGATAGCGGCACGGAATATTTGCTCGATTTAATTAAGCATCATTGCATTGGCAAGAACATCGATTTGCCGCGCTTCATAGAATGGTGGAAAGAGCACAGGCACAAACTGAGTGCAGGCTCTGCCAATCATTCCAATGCAATACAAATCATGACCATTCACAAGTCGAAAGGACTGGAATTTCCGGTGGTCATCTTTCCTCACTTCGCACCGAAAAGCAAGGGCAGCGAGCTTTGGATAGAAGTTCCCAAAGACATCTGCAACTTGCCTGCGGCCTATATAAAAGTGGGTGCCAACGGCGAAAAGCACGCTGCCGAAGAAACACCGGAAGAAAACCTCACGCCCGAAATAACTCTCGAGCGCAAACGAAGATTTCTGGACGACATCAACAACCTCTACGTGGCCTGCACACGCGCCGGTATGCGCATGTACTTCATTCAGCAAAAGGGGCAATCGATGTTCAATAAACTTCTCGATGCAACCTTGGCGAATACCTTTCCGGAATACAAGCAAAATGGCATTGCAGAAATTGGATTGGCTGAGTCGTTCGTTCACGAAAAAAAGGAAGCCAACGCCATTCAAACACCTTCATTGCAAGGAAGGGAAATGCTATTTCCGAAACTCAAACTGAGATCCAGCATACAGCGCGACACCCCGGAAATGGAGTATGGAAAGACTCTGCATGAATGCTTATCCCTTATCACACATGCCGACACTATCGACTCAACCGTGCGGAGAGTCATCAGCGGCAAAAACGATTTTGATCAACAGCATAGTCGACTCGTTAGCGACTTGCAAAAAATCATGCAGGACAAACAAGCAGCGATGTGGTTTGAAGAAAACAGCACCATTTATTGTGAACGAGAATTTGTCTCTGTAGCAGGAAAAACGCTTCGTCCCGATCGTGTGATTGTCAACCATGACAAGGTTGTTGTTGTCGATTACAAGACGGGAAAACAGCTGGCGCGGCATGCAGACCAGGTCAACGCTTACAAACAAGAGCTACAATCCATCTATCAGAAACCGGTAGAAGGGTATTTACTCTACACGGAAGGTCCCACGATTATGGCAGTTTGAGCAACGATTTTTTTCGTAATGTAGCCAATCAAACCACCACAGTATGAAATGGCTTAGGCTGCTCCTTTTACTCTCGATGCCGATTACCTGTTTTTCGCAGGAAGCATTCTTGCAATCAGGTAAACTCGATCATTTGGTTCGAAGCACTCCTGCAGAAAGTCGGGCCGCTGCATGCGCTCCGGCAACAGCCTTGCGCGACTTGGAGTGGAACAACATCGACGCGCTCATTGAAACCGGCGGATCCCTTTGGCAAGACCGCGCAAATGGTCGTTCGCACTATTTCGCACCCAAGAATGGAGATGTAGGGGTCATGTTTGCCGGCTCACTGTGGTTGGGCGGTGTATCGCCCGATCAGCAATTAAAACTTGCAGCGCTGCTCTATCGCTACAGTGGTAACGACTTCTGGCCGGGTCCTCTCAGCAACGACGGTGCTGCAGAAGTAACAGCCAACACCTGCCAAGATTGGGACAAATTCGCTGTGAGCCTTCGCAGCGATGCTGCACTGCATCGACAATACCACGACTGTATGCGCGATCCGAATTGTGATATGGCCAAACTATTCCCCAACGGCTACAACACACCCACCTACTTCAATGAATATCCTGCACACGGCAACGTTGGCGCAGGACAAGACTTCTACATAGCACCCTTTTACGATTACGATGCCAACGGAACGTATGAACCCGAAAACGGTGACTATCCATGGTATGACCTCACGCGCGAAATCGATTGCAAGGCACGCAGACGAGAAGACATCGTTCCGCTCTACGGCGACCAAACGTATTACTGGGTATTCAACGATAAAGGAAATATTCACTCCGAAACAGGCGGCCAACCGATTGGAATGGAGATACGCGCGCAAGCGTTTGCCTTCAGCACCAACGATGAAGTGAACAACATGACCTTCTACAACTACGTGCTCATCAACCAAGGATCGCAAACACTTCAGGAAACGTATTTCGGCACCTGGATCGACTTGGACATTGGAGGACACGTAGACGACTATGTAGGATGCGATGTACAGCGAGGACTTGGTTATGGATACAACGGCGATGCGTTCGATGATCCAACAGCGTTGTCATTGGGCTATGGCGATAATCCGCCTGCCGTTGGTGTCGACTTTTTCGAAGGACCGTATCAAGACGAAGACAACATCGACAACCCGCTTACGACCGACATTCAGATAGCTAACGACTTAAAAGGAATTCCCTACAAAGGCATCGGTATCGGTTATGGCGACAGCATCGTTGACAACGAGCGCTTCGGTATGCGCAAATTCTTGTACCACAATTCCGGCGTTTCCCTAAATGGTCCGCCGCAGCAAGCGATTCACTACTACAACTACTTACGAGGCTTCTGGAAAAACGGACAACGTATGGCCTACGGTGGTAATGCACTCACCACGAGCAGCGGTGCCGATTTATCGATCCCGGCCGACTACATGTTCCCCGGCGACACCGATCCCGTTCACTTCGGAACAGGTGGTGTCATTACCGAGCCCTGGACCGAGGTAAGCAGTGGCAATCCTCCGGCCGACCGCCGATTCATGCAAAGCGCAGGACCATTTACCCTTGAGCCAGGCGATTACAATAACATCACCGTGGGAGTTGTATTTGCCGGATCCACAAGCGGCGACCCCGTTGCAAGTGTGGAGGCTGTGCGCGCGGCCGACGATAAAGCACAAGCACTCTTCGACAATTGTTTCGAGCTCATTTCAGGGCCCGATGCTCCGGATGTAGCCGTCTCCGAACTATCAAACGAAATCATCTTGCAATGGACCAACGATAATCCATTGAGCAATAATTTTCAGGAAACGTACAGCCTCATAGATCCAACCATTCCTGAATTTGCACCTGATGGAACAGCCTACACAGATACTGAACGCAGCTATCACTTCCAAGGGTATATGATCTATCAGCTTGCCAACGATGATGTTTCAGCAGCTGAGTTAAACGACATCAATCGAGCGCGTCTCATTGCACAGTGCGACGTTCAAGATGACGTAAGCAACATCATCAACTACGAGCGCGATGCAGCCACCAATCAAATTGTGGCGCAACTGAAAGTGCAAGGAGCCAACGAAGGCATTTTTCACTCGTTGCGTGTAACAGCCGACGCATTCGCATTGGGCGCACCACAACTCATCAATCACAAGACGTACTACTTCATGGTCATAGCCTATGGCTATAACAACTACGCTGACTTCTCTTTCCAAACACTCGGCGGACAAGACGAATCATTTCTTCCGTCAAGAAAAGCAACGCTTCTTGAGATACCGGTGGTGAAGGCAATACCGCACAGTGTTTCCCCCGAAAACGGCGGTACCATCATCAACGCCGGTTATGGCGACGGTGTTCCTTTGGTGCGCATCGAAGGAACGGGTAACGGTAAGAACTTGTTGAGCCTTTCTGCTAAGACAGAAAATGAAATCCTCAATGCTCCTTACTACAGCGAAGAAGCAGAGTACCTCCCGGGTGGTGGTCCTGTTCAGATCAAGGTAATCGACCCACTGCGCGTTCCTGCCGGTGAGTTCGAATTGAGCCTCTCCGATCCGGAAGGTCAATTCCAAGAAGATGAAATGCGATGGAAATTGGAGAACATCACAACAGGTGATGTAGACTCTTCATTCAACGCCTTCTCTGCCATCAACGAAGATTTGCTG
>JBKCGW010000286.1:0-8337 GCA_046303175.1 Flavobacteriales bacterium | reverse complement strand
ATCATGAGGTCGGGGGATCGTGCCCCCCTCCCGCTACAAAGATTATAAGCACAAAAAAAAGCCGCAAAAGCGGCTTTTTTTATATCTAGTGTTATCGATTGCTTAATAGCGACTTCCGCGATCGTAACCACCATCGTTATCGCGGTTGAAGCGTGGCTTGAAACCACCTTCACGACGACCACCGCCGCCGCCACCGAAGTTGCTGCGAGGACGATCATTGCTGCGCGGACGCTCTTCAGCTTCCTTAACGTTGATTTTACGACCACCTACTTCGGTTTGATCAAGCTGTGCAATAGCTGCACGACCTTCATCTTCCGATGGCATTTCTACAAAACCAAAACCACGTGAACGACCGGTTGCACGGTCAGTTACTACCTTGGCAGATGCCACGGCACCGTAACTAGAGAAAACTTCGCCAAGCTCTTCGCTCGACATGCTGTAATTCAGCCCTGAAACAAAAATGTTCATTTTTAAAACTGTTTGTTGATTAAAATATTAGACAACTGCGAACTCCAACAAACATTGACCACAGTAGAAAACATTGTTGAAAGAAGAGTAGTCTTGACAAATATAGACCTTTTCGGTCAGCTTCCAAGAAAAAAGAGTTTTTTCATGCGCTCTTCCAGTTACTTACAGGTAATTTCTATTTCATATCCGGCATGCGCTCGAATATTTAGAACTCGGTCATCGTCCAATAACCAGTACTGACCTTTAATTCCTAGCAACGTACCTTCAAATTCTGGAGTAGTATCGAGTTTAATGGATTTCGGCCTGGATGGTTTTTGAATAATCGGATACTCGATAGCTGTAATGGAGTCGTCATCTGCAATGAATGCATGCAATTCTTCCGGCAAGTAATCAAGTAATTGGTTTTTCCTTTCCAACAAATTGACATCTGATACGCTTTCGCATTTCAGCATGGATTGCCAAGCTGTCTTATCGGTGAGATGTTCTTTTAACAACACTTCAATTGCTCCGGCCAACTGTCTGTAAGGTGTTTCAGCGAAACGAATGCCCTCTGATGCGCCCTGGTCAATCCAACGGGAGTAGAGATTGGTGCTTCGTGTTACACCAACTTTGATGTCGCTTGTGCGCGAGAGATAAACGAAGTGTGGTTGATTGTGGTGCTTTTGTTCCCATTCGAAATCGCGCAGTGCAATACCTTCATGAATACGACTCAATTCGGGTCGAATGATACTCGGATTGCTCGAAGGAGACGTTAAGAATGCATCATAACACAAGCCCTCGCCGTACGTTTTTTTAATCTTCTTGCCTGTTTCGATGCAATTGATTGCGCCGGTAAACCGAACGGATATGGATTTTCCCACCCAATCGTTTATGGTCTCCGAGCCTCGGTATTCCAAGTTGTTCATCAATGGGAGTGAATACGACGCCTTTGTTGATTCCGTCAACGTGGTGGACATTTTTCGCAGGTGAGTGGTAATGGTTGTCATTTTATTCAGGGGCATCAAAAGCAAAAGTCGCGAGAAGCAAGAAATGCACTTACTTTGTTGTCTCACTATGAAAATTGAACTACCGACCAATAGTTATACGTACGACGAGTATAAAGCCATGATCGAAGCTTTTCATGCGCAGGGCAAAGTTACGGGGGTAGCGCAATCAGAATCTCTTTTGGAGTATTCAAAATTAAACATGCATCGAATGCAGCGATGGGATAAAACGTTTGTTCCTAATGCAGAACTGGCTCGAACTATTGCAACCATAGAAAAATCACTTCACTGGATTATTATTACGGAAGGGTGGTGTGGTGACGCAGCGCAACAAATTCCGGTAATCGAGAAATTGGCTGCACTGAATCCTCGGATTCATACGCATTACATTCTGAGGGATGATAATCGGGAAACAATGGACATGTTTCTCACCAATGGTTCCAGGTCGATACCGGTTTGGATCTGCACCGAGGAGCATTGGAACTTGCTTTGGAACTGGGGGCCCAGAACTGCGGCTGCCGCGGAAATGCTTCAAGCGCTGAAGGAGAGTGGGGTGGATGAATCGACGCAAAAACAGGAACTTCACACGTGGTATGCCCGCAACAAGCATCAAAGTTTCCAACAGGAGATCGGGGAGTTAGTCAGCTCATTGATAGTGACCACTTGATTGTTTATTCTTTATACTCGTAATTTTACCCCGCTGAAGAAGTTTGGCGTTTGAGCAATAACGGAATGATACTTGATTCACTCCGTTAGAAACTTTGGCCAAACGAAATGTTAATATTGATTCTTGTGTCAATCCACTTTCGATTGTTGCGGAGTTAGATTACAACCTTATTGCATGTTTATGAGAAAAATTATTCTTCAAAGCACTCTTTTCTTAACCGCAATGCTGGCAACTGTTGCCATCCTTGCTCAGTCATCAAAAGCCTCAACGCCCTCCAAATACAAAATCAAGGGGCACATCGAAGGATTGAAGGACACTTCCATTTACCTGGCAAACTATTATGGTAACAAGCTTTACTACAACGATACCGCTCTTGTAGACTCCAAAGGCAATTTCGCCTTTGACGGAAAGCCTTACAATGAATGCGGTAAATATGCTATCGTGGTCAATAATTCCAGTAGGATGGATATTGTGGTTGACCAAGAGGAAATTGAACTGGAGTTTACTCCGGATTGCCGTATTGACGCAATCAAAGTGAAACAATCGAAGAACAATAAGTTGTTCTTTGAGTATGTAATGTTCATTTCAGATAAGATGCGCTCTCGTCAGCCTATCGATGCTGCAATTCAAGACTCTACCAAATCTGAAGAAGAAAAGAAACCTTTCCGCGAACAACTTAAGAAGATGAACGATGAGGTGGTGCAGTATCAAAGGGATCTCGTTGCCAAGAACCCGGATTTGTTGGTTAGCAAACTTATTAAGATGTCGATGGATATTGATGTTCCGGAGGCGCCTGCCGATTCAACCGAGGAGGGAAAGAAGTTGTGGCAATATTTCTACTATCGCAATCATTACTTCGACAATATCGATTTGAAAGATCCGCGTATGATTAGAGACCAGGCCTATCACAAGCTCATTGAGAAGTATATCACTCAGATTTTACCTCAAATACCAGATACCATGATCACCGAGGTTCAACGGTTGGTTGCTGCCGTTGGCGATAATCAAGATGGTTTTAAGTACATCGTGCACCAGTTCACCTACAACTTTGAAACAGCGAAGATTATGTGCATGGATAGAGGGTTTGTTTACATGATAGATAACTATTATGGAAAGGGCTTGTGCGATTGGGTGAAGGAGGACAAGATCAAAGAAATGAAGGAATCGGCTGATGAAAAGCGCAACTGTTTGTGCGGGGAAACAGGACTGAACATAATTCTTCCGGATACGAACAACGTTTGGCAATCCATGCATGCGATTGATTCGAAGTATACCCTACTGGTGATTTGGGAGGCTACCTGCGGCCATTGTAAGAAGGAACTGCCTAAGATTAACGACTTGTATAAGAATTGGAAGTCGAAGGGCTTGGAGGTATTCGCAGTTCACAATAACATGGAGGTTGACAAGTGGAAGAAATTTGTTCGTGACGAAAAACTTGAGTTTATCAATGTTTCGCGTAATCAGTTTATCATGACTCAAGATTCGGCCACGAAACTTATTTATGGCGGTAAAACAACTCTTCAAAGCCTCAATTACCATCAGTATTGGGATGTAAATAGTACACCCAAGGTTTACTTGATGGATAAGGATAAAAAGATTATTGCAAAATCGTTGGGAGCTGAGCAGCTGGATGATTTGCTTAAGCGATTGGAGTCAGGCAGCGATACTTCTGCTCCTTTGAGGGAAACCGAATACGAGGATGATGATGAATCACCCTCAAAAGGGAGAGTGAATGGAGGTTCGAAGACCAAGAGCTTGAGTCCAAAACCGAATAAGAAATAATTCAACTAAGCGCATTCTCAGGAATGCGCTTTTTTTGTCGCTATGCTTGAAGAACATTTGGTGGTTCGAATGGGGCGCTCAACGCGTGACAAACTTGTCGCTGAGATTATATCCGACAAATCCAAATTGAATGAACTGATTCATCTGGTATGCGACGGAACTAAAACCCAACGAATGAAGGGTGCTTGGGTTTTGTCGGGAATTCATGCTTTGAATCGTTCGATCTTGATTCCATATCATGGCTCTCTTATAGCGATGTTGAATGTGGAAACAGTGGGAGGAGTTAAGCGCGAATTGCTCAGAAGCTTTGAGAAGTCCAAACCGAATGAGCGTATTGCTGGTGAGTTGATCACTTTGGCAATGGAATGGGTAACGGATGAAAAACAGGATCTTGCTGTGCGTTACGTGTGTTATCGATTATTGACTCCACTCTTGGCGGATTATCCGGAACTCTCCTGGGAGTTGAAGCAGAAAATAAATTTATATAGAGATAAGTTTGGCAGGTATCCTTAAAAGCAAGAAGGCCCGCGTGAGCAGGCCTTCTTTTATACATCGAGATCTATTTCTTTTTGAAATATAGTCGCGTGATGAAAATTCCGTTGCTGTCGTCTTTTCCTGCATCACTTTCAACGCCACTCGTTACAAAAGCCAACTCAAATCCTTGGGCATCCATTTCGTTCAATTTGGATACGATGATTGCATCGTTGGAAGCAATGTTTTGGAAGTTGATACCGACCAGGCTGAAGAAGTTGAGCATTTTGGTTTCTTTAAATGAGTTTACTTTTATTTCGCCTCTATCAATGTCTCCTTGCTTGGTGTCTTTACCTTCTGTTCTGCTGGTTGTGAATTCATTATAATTGATGAGTGAATTATTCTCAATCATCCTCGATCGGCCAATCCCTCCCGGCACAACAGATTCAACAATCGTGATTACTTGGTATTGTGCGTTGGCAACTGAACAAGAAATAAGGATTAAGAATGCGAGAAGTATTGTTTTCATGATTATAGCTATTAAAGAGTAATATTCATGTTGTATAGCATAAAGGCATATCTGTCGGCAACACTTTCAATGACCTGATTAGTGCTCATGCCGGCTCCGTGTCCGGCACTTTTCTGTATGCGAATGAGGACGGGTTCGTTGCCTTGATGACATTCCTGCAAACGCGCGGCAAATTTAAAACTGTGAGCAGGTACAACGCGATCATCGTGATCGGCGGTAAACACAAGTGTTGCCGGGTACTTGGTGCCTTTTTTCAAGTTGTGATAAGGTGAATATTTATGGAGATAATCAAACATTGTTTTCGAGCTATCGGCACATCCGTATTCGGGGATCCAACCTTTACCTACTGTAAATAAGTGATACCGCAACATGTCAAGAACCCCTACCTCGGGCATAGCAACACCGAATAATTCAGGTCGTTGTGTCATGCATGCGCCCACTAGCAGCCCACCATTGGATCCGCCATTAATGGCTAGTTTTTCGCTATTGGTGTATTTCTCTTTGATGAGGTATTCGGCAGCCGCAATGAAGTCGTCGAAAACATTTTGTTTGTTTTCCAGCATTCCGCCTTTATGCCATTCTTCTCCAAATTCGTTGCCGCCGCGTATACATGGCATGGCGAACACTCCTCCGTTTTCAAGCAAAATGATTCGTGAAGACGAAAATCCGGGCTGCATTGGAATAGAGAACCCTCCATAGGAATAGAGTAGGGTAGGATTGTTGCCATCAAGTTTTAGACCTTTCTTGTGAACGATGAACATGGGAACCTCGGTGCCGTCTTTGCTCTTGTACATCACCTGTTTACTTTCGTAATCAGAGGGTTCAAATTTCACTTTGATAGTGTAGTACTCCTCAGAGAGACCGGATTCAAGGTCGTATTTATAAATGGATGTAGGATAGGTGAATGAAGTGAATGAATAGAAACAGCTCTTTTCATCTCGCTTGCCGGAGAAACCACCTGCAGATCCTGTTTTATCGGGCATGGTAATTTCTTTCTTCTCACTTCCATCGTAGTTGCAAACGAACATGCGTGTATTAGCGCGATCGAGATAACTCAAAAACAATTTGCCCCCACAAGTGGAAACACCTTGAAGCATCATGTCATTTTGAGCAACAATTTCTTTCCAGTTTTCTTTACCAGGCTTCGAAGGATCTACCTGAACCAAACGATAACGAGGTGCATCAGCATCAGTATGCACTAACAATTGACCATCGGTTGTACTTTCTACAACTGAGTTATGGAGAGAAATGTTGGTAAACAGGGGCCTGAATTTTCCTTGCGTGTCTTCCGGATTTTTAATCCATACTTCCCAACCATCGGTGCCGGGTGCAGCATTCAACACGAGGAATTTCTTGTCTTCTGTGGCGCTAATCATATTGTACATATGAGGTCGTTCATTATCACGATAGACAAGCTGATCATCTTCTTGCTTGGTGCCCAACTTATGGTAGTAAACCATGTGGTATTCATTGTTGCCGCTAAGCTCTTTTCCCTTTTCAGGTGCGGGATAGCGATTGTAAAAGAATCCGTCTTTATACCAAGTGGCTCCGCTAAATTTTATCCACTCCAGGCGATCGGGCATGCGGGTCTTGGTAGCGATATCGAAAATTTCAATGCGCCCCCAATCACTTCCGGCTTCATTTATTGATACGGCCATGTAGCGATTGGAATCATCAGCTCCTAGTAAGCTGGCCGATGCGGTGCCATCGGTTGAGAGGGCATTGATGTCGAGGAATACTTCTTCGGGGCCCTCGAGTCCTTTGCGCACAAAGTATTTTCCTTGAGGTTCGAGACCACTGTTGCGAAACATGAAATAGTAATCGCCTGCTTTGATGGGTGAACCCACCTTTTCGAAGTTGAATAATTCAGTAAAACGATCAGCTAGTTTCTTTCTGAATGGAATGCTGTCAAGATAATTTCTTGTAATGGCAATTTGGGCATCTACCCACTGGCCGGTTGCTTCGCTCGTATCGTTTTCCAACCACATGTATGGATCGGAAATCTGTGTCCCAAAAAAATCCAGTGTCTTTTCTTCCTTCGTCGTGAGCGGGTATTGCTTAATCGTCATAAGGGATTTTTCGTTTATTGAAGTTTTGCTTGTGCAGTTGCTTAAGGCAATAGATGCTACAATGAATAGTGTTAGTGTTGATTTTGTATTCATGCGGTAGGGTTACTTAGAGTGCATTACGCAGAATGGTATTAATATTTCTTCCATAGAAATTCCACCGTGTTGGAAGGTGTTTTCATAGAAATGTACAAATTGATTGTAGTTGTTGGGATACACGAAAAAGTCACTGTTCTGAGCAAAGATGTAGGATGTGCTCACATTCATTTTTGGCAAGAAAATATCGGCTGGATTGCGAACTTCAAAAACTTCTTTGGGGTTGTAGTTGAGATTCCTGCCAGCCTTGTAACGCAGGTTACTGTTGGTATTACGATCACCAACAACCTTTACAGGGTTTTCCACGCGAATTGTTCCGTGGTCGGTTGTTATGATTAAAGTGCAGTTGTTTTCCGATACTTTCTTCAGAATATCGAGCAATGGTGAGTGGTCGAACCAGGAAGAGGTAATGCTTCGGTACGCTGGTTCGTCGTCGGCCAACTCTTTGATTACTTCCATTTCTGTGCGCGCATGGCTCAGCATATCTACAAAGTTGTAAACGATAACGTTCAGTTTGTTGTTTAGCAGGTTGCTGAATGAGTCGTTCAACTTCTTACCGGCATTCAGGTTTGTGATTTTATGGTAGCTCCATTTGAAATCGAAACCAAGGCGCTTAAGTTGTGCAGCCATGAGAGCTTCTTCGTGCATGTTCTTCCCTCCCTCGTCATCTTCATTGAGCCAGAGGTTGGGGTGGAGTCGTTCGATTTCGCTTGGCATTAAACCGGCAAACAGCGCGTTGCGCGCGTAATGTGTCGCTGTGGGAAGAATGCTGTAAAAGATATCCTCGCTTTCCGGTCTGAAATATTCTTTGAGTTTGGGTTGGATTATGCGCCACTGATCGAAACGGAGGTTATCTATCACCACCATGAATACGGTGTCGCTCGATTCTTTGAGGATGGGAGCCACTTTGGTTTTTACCAACGTGTGCGACATGACCGGTGCTTGAGCAGTGTTCTTTAGCCAAGAAGTGTAATTGTTTTTGATGAACTTGGCGAATTGCTCATTGGCCTCAATGCGTTGAGTGCGAAAAATCTCGGCCATTCCTTCATCTTGTGAGTCCGAAAGTTCTAAGCTCCATCTCACAAGTTTCTTGTAAAACTCCGACCATTCCTCAGGGTTCATTTTATCGCCCAGTCGCATGGCAATTTCCCGAAACTCCTGGCGGTAATCATTCGTGGTTTTCTCGCTAACCAAACGTTTTTCGTTTAGGTTTTTTTTCAGCGAAAGCAGAATCTGGTTTGGATTGACCGGTTTGATGAGGTAGTCGGCTATTTT